>JBDNBC010000119.1:0-2808 GCA_039768115.1 Oceanococcaceae bacterium | reverse complement strand
CGGGTCACCTGAAGTGCAGGTGGACTTGCTGACCGCCCGCATCACCGTTTTGATGGGCCATTTTTCCGCGAACAAGAAAGACCACCACAGCCGCCGTGGCCTTTTGAAGATGGTCAATCGTCGCCGCAGCCTGCTCGACTATCTCAAGGGCAAGGACGAAGGCCGCTATCTGAAATTGATCGGCGAGCTCGGCCTGCGTCGCTGAGCGACCAGGCTTCTTGAGTTCTGCGGTGCTGGTCGACGTGTCGGGCGGCCAGAAACAATTTGAATTTCTGACGCCGCCGGAGGATCTCCGGCGGCGATTTATTTGTTTATGGAGAAATGATTAATGGCTATTCCCGCCACGCCGGCAACGGCAGTCAAGAAAAGCTTTCAGTTCGGTGGTCAGACCGTCACCCTGGAAACCGGCGCCATCGCGCGGCAGGCCTGCAGCGTCATCGTATCGATGGGCGAGACCGTGGTCATGGTCAACGTCGTCGCGCGCAAGGATGCAAAGCCCGACCAGGGCTTCTTCCCGCTGACGGTGGATTACATGGAGCGTTTCTACGCCGGCGGTCGCATCCCCGGCGGCTTCTTCAAGCGTGAAGGGCGCCCGACCGAGAAGGAAACGCTGACCTCGCGTCTTATCGACCGCCCGTTGCGCCCGCTGTTTCCGGACGGCTTTTTCAACGAAGTTCAGGTGGCCGCCACCGTGCTGTCCCTGAACCCTGAAATCAGCGGCGACATTCCCGCCATGATCGGCGCCTCAGCGGCCGTTGCGCTGACCGGCGCCCCCTTTGCGGGACCGATTGGCGCGGCGCGTGTCGGCTTCCAGGACGGCAACTTTATTCTCAACCCGACCGAGAGTCAGCTGAAGACGTCCGAACTGGATTTGGTTGTCGCGGGCACCAAAGACGCCGTGTTGATGGTCGAGTCCGAGGCCAAGATGCTCTCGGAAGAGGTCATGCTGGGCGCGGTGTTGTTTGGCCACGAACAGATGCAGGCGGCCATCGTCGCCATCAACGAGCTTGTTGCCGAAGCCGGTCTGCCCAAGTGGGACTGGCGGGCGCCGGACACCAGCGCGGTGAGCGGCTTCGCGGCGGCGTACGAAGGGCGCATTGCCGATGCGTACACGCTGACCGACAAGAAGGAGCGCGTGGCCGCAATCAACGCGATCCGCGCCGAAGCCGTGGGCGCCAAGCCCGAAACGCTGGGTGACCGCGACGTGAAGGATGCCTTGCACGAGCTTGAGGCCAAGGTGGTGCGGGGCCGCATTCTCGAAGGGCAACCGCGTATCGACGGTCGTGATCGCACCACCGTGCGCCCGTTGTCTGTGGCGGCAGGCGTTTTGCCGCGCACCCACGGTTCGGCGCTGTTCACCCGCGGCGAAACCCAGGTGCTGGCCGTCGCGACCCTGGGCACCGGCAAGGACTACCAGATCATCGATGCGATCGAGGGCGAGTGGCACGAGCGCTTCATGTTCCACTACAACTTTCCTCCTTATTGCGTCGGCGAAACCGGCCGCATGAACATGCCCAAGCGCCGTGAAATCGGCCACGGGCGCCTCGCCAAGCGGGGCGTCGCGGCGGTCATGCCCGACTTGACGACCGAGTTTCCGTATGTCGTGCGCGTGGTGTCGGAGGTGACCGAGTCGAATGGTTCATCGTCGATGGCATCAGTCTGTGGCGCCTGCCTGGCGTTGATGGACGCCGGCGTGCCCATCAAGGCGCCGGTTGCCGGCGTCGCGATGGGGCTGATTCTGGAAGGCAGTGACTGGGCCGTATTGACCGATATTCTCGGCGATGAAGACCATCTGGGCGACATGGACTTCAAGGTTGCCGGCACGGCCAATGGCGTGACGGCGCTGCAGATGGACATCAAGATCGCAGGCATTACCGGCGAGATCATGCAAAAGGCCCTGGAGCAAGCCAAGGCGGCCCGCCTGCACATTCTTGAGGCGATGAACGAAGTGATTGCAGCGCCGCGTTCGGATGTTTCCGAGCACGCGCCGCGGATCACGACGATCAAGATTCATCCGGACAAGATTCGCGAAGTGATCGGCAAGGGGGGTGCGACCATTCAGGCCATTACCCGGGAAACCAATACGCAGATCGACATCAGCGACGACGGCACGATCAAAGTCGCCGCCACCAGCACCGAAGCCGCCCAAGCAGCGATCAGCCGGATCGAGATGCTCACCAAAGATGTGGAAGTCGGTGCGATCTATGAAGGCAAGGTCGCCAAGATCATGGACTTCGGTGCGTTCGTCACCATCGCGCCGGGCAAGGATGGGCTGGTCCACATCTCGCAACTGGCCGACAAGCGCGTCGAGAAGGTCGAGGAAGTGGTCAAAGAAGGGCAGGTCGTGCGCGTCAAGGTGCTGGAAGTCAGCCGTGACGGCAAAATTCGCCTGTCGATGAAGGCCTTGGACGAAGTTGTCGCTTGAAGCGACCGGCTTCCGCAGAAAACAAAAAACGGCCGAGAGGCCGTTTTTTGTGCGCGCTGCCCGGCTCGCGCGACGGGCGGTTGCGTGACGACTGGATTTGCGACCCATTGTTGCACTCTGACTTCAGGTGCCCGATAATGGTGCGATAAGCGCTGCGGTCAGGCGCAGGCGTGACCAGAAGAGCTCAACAAATCTGGCCTCTGGAGGGGGACAAAAATAAAAGAGCCCCCCGGAATCCGGAGGGCAAGGTGCTAGAAAGGCGCGTGGCCTTTCTGGAGGAGACCATTTAAAGCCCGGCACCCGTGTCGGGTTTTTTATTTCCGGACTTTGTTGCAGTGCAGTATAGAGATGACCCTGAGTGTTGTCAATTGCATCTCAAAACT
>JBDNBC010000118.1:0-4802 GCA_039768115.1 Oceanococcaceae bacterium | reverse complement strand
GGTTCGAGGCGCTTGCTCACACCCACCGCACCGGAGCCTGGGCCGCCGCCGCCGTGCGGGGTGGAGAAGGTCTTGTGCAGGTTCATGTGGATGACGTGCTTCCAGAAGAACCGCCAGTCGCCGCGGATGTCCACGGTGCCCTGGGCGCCAAAGTCCCAGTCGCGCAGGTCCAGCATGCCCGCGACAGCCCGCGGCGCGGTTGGCGCAGTGCTCGCCTGGCACGCGCTCAGCAGCGCCATGCAGCCCGCGATCACCGCAAGCGCTATTGGTGTTGCAAGAATTCGCTTCAAGTGACCCGGCGCCCTTGCTGAACATCCAGCAGGCTACCCGCCACTCGCGTGTTCCGCAACGCACAAATCGTCCGCGGCCGGCAGGATCAGCTTGCTACGGCCCCGCCCCAGACCGTGCCCAAGTTGGGTGACTGCCTGGGTTGAAGCCCCCGGGCGCAGCAGCGGTTTGCAGCGCCCCCGCGACCAACCACTGGGTGAAACGCACGGCGCGTTCAACGACCCGTTCCCGATCCGCATCGGGCTCCAGATAATCCAGGGCGGCGAACAGATTGTGATGAGCCACCAGGCGGGTCAAAGTCAGCAGATCGTGGTCATTGTTCAGGGCCTGGCCGATCTCGAGGCCTTGCAAATCGGCTGCGCTGTCGGCGGCAAAGTCGTCGAGCAAGCCTTGCAAAGCGCTGCGCAGCGCCGGCAGCGCGCCGTGAATTTCGCGGGCGCAAAAGATCACCCCCTGCGGGTGCTCCCCGATGTAGGCGAAGTAGCGCTCGGTCGAGGCGCGGATCAATTCCGCCAGGTTCTGCGAGGCGCCGCGGCGCGCGGCACGAAGATCTGCGCGCAGCTGTTTCGAGAGCAAACCCACCAAGCCCTCCGCCACCTCTTCAATCGAGGAAAAATGCCGGTAGATGGCGGTGTGATGCATACCGGCCTCGCGGGCCAGCTCGCGCAGACCCAGACTGGCGATGGAGCGGTTGCGCGCCCCCAGCCGCAGCGCTGCGCTCAGCAGACGCTCACGACCCGAAAGCGCGACGGTGGCGGAGGCCGGGTTCATGCAGGCTTGACTCCAGGCGCCACGCTGCGATGGCTTTGCGGTGCAAACACAGCTTTCAGACTACCGCATTGACTGCCAAGTCACCACTTGGTTACGATGCGATGTCACCAGTTGGTGACTTGATGTGTGCGATGACCGCGGCGCCACGGTGGCGCGGGGGACAAACCGTTTTGGTGTCGGGAGAATCCGGCAGGAGAGAGACATGAACGCGACGATGGACCGCCTGCGACAGGCCCTGATTGCCCTGGGCGTGGCGCTGGCCACGGTGGCTTGCACCGACCCGAACACCTCCGCTGCGGAGCGCGAGCTCATAGCCACAGATGCCAACGGCACAGCACTACGCGTGGACAGCACCGAAGATGCGGTCGACGCCCAGCCGGGCGATGGCATGTGTGCAACGAACTCGGGCCGCTGCACGCTGCGCGCCGCCATCATGGAGGCCAACGCCAGCGTGACCACCAGCACCGGCGAGCCCCACACCATTCTGATCCCGGCGGGGGTGTATGCGCTGAGCTTGCCCAATGCGCTCTCGACGGGTGATCTGGGCCTGGGCGATGTTCTGGCACGGCCCCTGGTGAGCAGCGAAGCCACCGGAGCACTCACCCTGGCAGTGCCCATGCGCATTCAGGGCGCCGGCGCCCGCGCGACGATTGTTGATGCGCAGCAGCTGGATCGGGTTTTCGAATTGGAGATTGGGGCCGACAGCACCATCACCGACCTCACCATGACCGGCGGTGCCGGCAACACCTTGGGTGGCGGCATCTACTCGCAGGCGCACCTGACCCTGCAGCGGGTACAGATCACCGGGAACCACTCCAGTGGCGGCGGCGGCATCTTTGTGAACCCGCTGGGCAGCCTGGACTTGCAGGACAGCACGGTCAGCTACAACACCGCCAGCGGCCAGGCCGGCGGTATCCGCATTGACACCCGCGGCACCATCACCAACTCCACGATCAGCCACAACGAAGCCCTGGGTTTGGCCGCGCCACTGCCCCTGGGCACGGGTGTGCCCTTCGGGTTTGCCCAAGGCGGTGGTGTGGACGTGCGCGGGGTGAGCCTCGTGATCCGTAACTCCACCATCGCCTTCAACCGGGCGGCCTTTGGCGGCGCCGGGCTGCATTTTGACAGCGCCTACGTGGATGCCCTGCCGGACCCGGTGACCGGCGCCATCGATGTCCCGCTGTTCGACGTTATTCTGGAGAACACCATCATTGCCAACAACAACGCCGATGTGCCCCAGGCCGACTGCCTGGTGACCGTTGGGCTGTCGCGGATCCTTTCCCAAGGCAACAACCTCGACAGCGACGGCAGCTGCGGCATGACGCAGCCTGGAGACCTGTCCGCTCTGGACCCACTGCTCACTGAACTGGGGGACAACGGCGGCCCCACCGACACCCACGCCCTGCAAGCGCAGAGCCCAGCACGCGGCAGCGGCCAACTCGCAAATTGCACCGCAGCCGATCAGCGCGGGCGGCCACGCGCCGCAGATGGCACTTGCGATATCGGAGCCGTGGAACACTGAGGCCGTTGGCAACCGCAGCCACGTGCAGCGACGCTACCCCCCGTAGTAAGTCGGCGACGCCGGCCCCACGGGCCAGCCGAGCACAAACACGTAGACAAATAACCAGCTGATCCAGCCCAGGGCGAAGATCAGGCTGTAGGGCAGCATGGTGGCGATCAGGGTGCCGATGCCCAGGTCGCGTACATAGCGGGTGGCAAAGGCCAGGATCAGGCCGAAGTAGCTCATCATCGGGGTGATGATGTTGGTGACCGAATCGCCGATGCGGTAGGCGACCTGAATGACCTCCGGGCTGAGGATAGGAAGGATAAACGCCCTTTGTCCAGCATGTGACGATAGCCGAACGATAGCCGAATCCTTGCAGACGGTCGAACTTTGGTCGGCTGCTGAGAGATTCGGCCAGCAGGTGACCGGCAGGTGACCGGCAGGTGACCGAAATTTGGGGCTGTTTCACACTCCGAAGACACCCAGCGGCGCACTTGCGTGACCTCAAGACGAACGAAAGCCCGCCGCCCTTGGCAGCACAACGCGCTTAACCGTCACTTCTATAGGTGCCCCAAATTCTGCCGTCGCGGCGGGCCACGCACCTCTGGCCGATGGTAGGCCTGCGGCATCGCACCTTGCTTGTCCAGGTGATCCAGGATCTTCTTGATGGCGACTGGATCTTCTACGGCAGCAACGATCTTGACGGCCCCGCCACAGGCATCGCAGGTCTGAACATCAATATCGAAGACGCGCTTCAAGCGCTTTGCCCACGACATGGCCGCATGCTTCTCGGCGGGCGTCTTATCGGCTGACTCAGGGCCTGGCTTGTGTCTCCCCTTGCCCCGCTTGGCTGGTGTCACCTGGGCTCTCCATTTGCTGTTTGGTGCAAAAACGCCATGGAATCGGGTGAGATTGACGCGGGGTTTCGGCACCAGAGCCGCCAGTCTTGCCAGGAAGTCCAACGGTTCGAAAAAGACGTGGGTTGTCCCATCTCGATACGGCGTTTTCAGTTGGTAGCGCACCAGCCCGTTGCTGGTCAGCGACAGCCGCTTCTCCGACACCGCTGGGCGGCTGATGTAGCGGGCGAGGCGCTCCAGTTTGTCGCGTTGGTCGGCACGCGCAGCGACACCCGCGTGCAGGGAGAAGCCGCCAACTTTGCCGGCTTCTTCACCAAATGGTGGATCATCCGCCGGCAGGGTTTGCAGTGTCATCACCCTGCGCCCCGCATTCGGACCGACCGCAATCCGGTAAGTGATCGAGTGACCCAGCACGCTGCTCATGGGGTCGTCGTCGATGTCATCGCCGGCCAACCAGCTATTCTCGGCGTCCCGCTCCAGAAGACCCTGTCGCTCCAGACACCGACCAACCCGGCGGGCGATCGTGTCCGTCAGTCGGGTCAGCTCAGCACTCGTCGGTGCCTTGACCCAGCGAAAGCGCAGCCGGCCATCCGACCGAGCGACGTACACGCCGTCCAGAAACAGCATGTGGAAGTGGACATTGAGATTGAGAGCGCTACCGAAACGCTGGATCAGCGTGACAGCTCCGGTGTGCGCACTATCTCGTGCGAATCCCGCTGATCGCATCAAGTGGGTAGAGATCACCCGATAGACGAGGCCCAGCACACGGCCCATCACCTCGGGGCGGCTGGCAAACAGATAGCGCAGCGGATACGGAAAACTCAGAACCCACTGCCTGACGGGTTGCTCGGGAAAGACCTCATCCACCAGCAGCGCAGCCGCCTCGGCCATGCGCCTGGTGCCGCAGCTTGGGCAGAATCCCCGCCGCTTGCAGGAAAAGGCCACCAGCCGCTCGGCCTGGCAGTCGTCGCAGCGGACGCGCAGGAAACCATGCTCCAGACGCCCGCAGCGCAGAAACTCGTCAAATTCGCGGCGAACGTAGTCCGGCAACGGACGCCCCGCATAGGCCATCTGATCCACAAACGCCGGGTAGTGATCCTCGACGAGCTTGTAGAGCAGCGTTTGCTCGGGGCGGCGGCGCCTGCAGGTCGCACGCTCCGAGACATTCGGCGAGGCTTGCTGAAGAAACGTAGCGGGTTAAACCAAAGGCAGTCCTCCTTTCCGCTACGCATTGGTTTCCGCTACGCGGACATAGGCCTTACCCAGGCGTCCAAGTCAAATCCAGCTGCCGCGCCGCCCGCACATCATCCAGCCGCCGCACCGGCATGGTGTACGGCGCGCCCTTGACCTTGTCGATGTCGGCCTTGGCTTCGTCGTAGATC
>JBDNBC010000117.1:0-4069 GCA_039768115.1 Oceanococcaceae bacterium | reverse complement strand
GATCTACGACGAAGCCAAGGCCGACATCGACAAGGTCAAGGGCGCGCCGTACACCATGCCGGTGCGGCGGCTGGATGATGTGCGGGCGGCGCGGCAGTTGGATCTGACCTGGGCGGCGGGGTAGGGGGAGCGTCCGCGGAGAAGCACGCAGCGATGCGCGGTCCACCGAACTGGCAGAAGGCTCCGGCCCTGAGGGGATGACAGTTCAGGGCTCAAACCGTTTGGCAGGCTCACTAAGTGCGGCTGTTGGCAAGGCATCCGCTATGGCCGCATACTCGGCACAGAGCGTTTAACCTTACTAACACGCGACGGTCGACTGAGGAGCGCCATGACCCCCTTCACCGAACGCGTCGCCGGACTGGACATCGCCCACGAGCTGATGGCCGAGCCTGAGCGCTGGCTCGAACTGGGCCACAGCCGCCTGCCTTACTGGATCATCGGCAACGGGCCCGATCTGGTGCTGGTTCACGGATGGCCGGTCGATGGCCGCACGTGGCGGCGCATCGTGCCAGTACTCGCCAGGCGCTTCACCTGCCATGTCATCGACCTCCCCGGGGCCGGGCGCAGCACGTGGACGAAGGACACCCCGCGCGGATGCGATGGCCTGACGACCTGCCTTGCCGAGGCGCTGCAGAAGATGGACCTCGGTGATCGGTTTGGCTTCGTGGCGTTTGACAGCGGAGGCGGCTTTGCGCGCAAGGTTGCCGCCGGGATGCCTGAACGCATCGCCGGCCTCGCTCTCGGCAACACCGAGACGCCCAAGGGCTACTCCCGCCTGTTCCATTCAACCCTGCGCAAAGGGCGCCAGTTTGGTGCGAAGACGATCATGCGGCTGGGCCTGCAGTTCGCATCGATCCGCGAGAAGGCGTGGCTGACCAGCGCGACCGACCCCGCATTGCGTCGGGAACTCGCCGAGTTGTTCCTGCGCCCGCTTGCCCGCAACAGACGACGATTCGCCGGCATGTTCGTACTGGCAGATAACCTGCGGGCGGAAGATTTTGACGGCTGCTTCGAGGCCCACCAGAAGATCAGCGCACCGGTTCGGCTGATCTGGGGCACGAAGGACCCGTGGTTCAAACTCGACGCCGCCAGGCGAATGGTCGCCCAGTTCGCCGGCCCGGCCGAGCTCGTCGAAGTGGAAGGCGGCAAGCTCTTCATGCACGAGGAATTTCCCGAGCGCTTCAGCCAGCTCGTCGTCGACCACTTCATTAAAGCCTTCGACGTCGCTGCTGGGTAGGAAGAACAAGCGCCCTCTTTGGCCAAGATCGTCGTAGTCGGTTGGCGCCGCGCCGTCGATTCGAGGTGCAGCTATGCCGTGTTCGGTGGAGTCGCTGGGTTTGGCGGCCCGTTGCGCACCGGAATCGGGCCCGAGAAGAGGCCGGGACCGGTTTTTCCAGGACATCGAGAGGTTTCACGATCCCCGGGTGCGTCGGAGAGTGGCCAACCTAGACCGGAGAGTGTCCGCCTTCTTCAAACCGTCCGAGGAATAGGGGGGCGAACCCGATCTGGAGCGACAGGGCCTGCTTGACCCGCGCCTCAGCGAAAGCGCGGCGGATGCTTAGCGTTGAGTTTCGGGCGGTATTTTGGGGCGCGACGGCCCGCTATCCGCTGCCCAGCGCTCGGCCCAGGCTTGCAGCGGCGCGAACTGCGCCAGCAACGATTGACCGTGCGGGCTCAGTGCATAGCCGCTGCCGGCTTCATGCACGATGAGCGCAAGGGCGCGCAGTTCCCGCAGGCGCGTGTTGAGCACCGAAGGCGAGGCGTCGTCGCAGGCGTCCTGTAGCTCACGGAAGGTCAGCGGGCCGCCCCGCAGCTCCCACAAGATGCGCAGGGTCCAGCGGCGGCCAAACTGATCGAGCAGCACCATGATCGGGCGGCCGGTGCTGGAACCGCGGACCGGCCGGCCGACGCGGGGGGTTGCGTGACTCATAATCTGCTACTAATATCGAAGCAAAGTGCTTTCAAAAGAGTAGCAAACCATGAGCTCTGTGGTGTTTCTTCACGTGTTCGCCGTGGCATTTTGGTTGGGCTGCGTGGCGGTCGAGGTGGTCGTCGAGCAGGTCGGCTTGCGCCGCGAGGATCTGCGCGCGGCGGTGTCGCAATTCCATTTCTATGTGGATCGTTTCGTCGAGATTCCCGCCATTACCGTTGTGTTGCTGAGCGGCCTGTGGCTGTTCGAGCCGGCGCGCTTTGTCAGCGATGGGCTGTATACGGCCAAGGTCATCGCGGGGCTGCTGGCCGTGGGCGCCAACATCGTGTCCATTCACCCGGTCATCATGCGCAAGCGAGCGGCTGATGACGGCGATCGTGCCGAGGTGCGTCGGCACGGCACGCGGCTCAATGCGACTGTCCCGGTTGGTGTCCCGGCTGCGGTGTCGGCCTTAGCCATCGGTGGGCATTTCGCTGGTTTGTACTGAGGCCGTGCGGGATCGTGCCCGCCAGCAATAGTGCAGCGCGAGAGCAGCGGAGCGCGATGCGCTGGATGCTTTCGTCGATGCGATGGTCGCGATCTACGACAAGGCCAAGGCCGACATCGAGAAGGTCAAGGGCGCGCGCTACACCATGCCGGTGCGCCGGCTGGATGATGTGCGGGCGGCAGGAGCATGGCTTATTGCGCGTGCGCTGCAACAGCTGCCATGCGGACCAGTACGTTTGAATCGAACTTGAACCGCCCAAGGTAGGCCCGAAAGGTGGAGGCCCGGGTTACGGGGTAAGGTCATCATCCGGATGCTGTATCTGGACTACGGATCGATGTTGACACTTGTGATGCCTGCGGCGGCGGCAAGACCCTCTAAACAGTAACAGTCCCGGAGGTCGCCAAGCAGATCCTGGAGCACGTAAAGAATCAGGGTGCATTGCCACAGGCCTAGCGCCGACCCTGCGGTTTGCGTCGTGCCGTAGCAGCAGAGGGTTCCGACCCGGAATTGATTACATTCCAGGACCGCTGGCCGAGCAGGACGGTCGGGATCTGCTCCTAGGAAATCCCCAGTGGAGGATGCCGGGGTTGCCGAACAGTCAAATCTATGTCGAGCTGTAAGCCATTGTTTTGGGTGGGGTAATCCGAGTTCGACTGCTGATAACGCTTTGGCTATAGTTAGAAACTCGACTGAAAGCGTTGGTTGTGCCTATACCCGGAGGTAAGCAGCGACACAGGAGTTTTTATGAACCATCAGTGCCCACTGAAGATCACCATGTGTGTTTTTTTGCTCGCGCTGGCGGCCACACCGGCCAGGGCGGGCTCGGCGGACCAGGGCGTGGTATTTGTCGCCGAGCAGGCCGCTGACAAAGACGATTTCGGCTTGGTCGTCGATATCGACCAGAGCCTGATCGCGGTGGGGTCGAGACAGTCTGATCCCCGCTTCGATGATCGGGGCATCGTGTATATTTTTGAGAATACGCCCGCAGGAATCACCCGGCTGGCGTCGCTGGTCCCGCAGGACAACCCCGCGTGGTTTGGCAGTGACATCGCCCTCAGCGGACAAGTCCTGCTGGCCGGGGCGCCCGGAGCCCAGTTTCGTGAGGGAGCGGCCTATCTGTTCGAGCGGCAGGACGACGCCTGGGTGGAGGTCGCCACGCTGCGACGCAAAGCCGATGTCAGAAAGGAGAAAGGTTTTTTTGGGTCGGCGGTGGGTCTGGATGGCGATCTCGCCGTCATCGGCGCCCCCGGCGTCGATGCGTTCGGTGAGGACGCCGGCATTGCAATGATCTACAAGCGCCATGACGGGAGCTGGACTCCTACCGCGACGCTGAAACCGGACCAGGCTGGCGAGCGTTTCGGTACCAGCGTGGCGATTGAGGGCAACCGGGTCCTGATCGGCGCACCCGGGGACGAACACGAATCGGTTGGCCACGCCTATCTTTTCGAACGCACGGCCAAAGGCTGGCAACGGATCGCTAGGTTGTCGGCCGCAGCGGGAACCGGCGGCAACGCGTTCGGCTACGCGGTGGCGCTGAACAACGATCGCGCGCTGGTGGGCGCACGCTATGCCGACTCCATCGAACCCAAGACCGGGGCGGCCTATGTCTTCGAACCCTTGGACGACGGCTGGGCGCAGGTCGCCAAGCTGTT
>JBDNBC010000116.1:0-6300 GCA_039768115.1 Oceanococcaceae bacterium | reverse complement strand
GATAGCCCTCGAAGGGCCCGTTATAGATGCGTTTGGGTTCGAAGAACAGCACCGGATCATCATCCTCAATGGCACTGATGAGCAGGCCCTTGGCATCGTAGGGGTTGGAGGGGATCACCGTTTTCAGTCCGCAGACATGCGAGAACACGCCCTCGGGACTCTGACTGTGGGTCTGCCCGCCGTGAATACCGCCGCCGACAGGGGAACGCACGGTAATCGGCGCGAAAAACTCTCCCGCTGACCGATACCGCAGCCGTGCGGCCTCCGAGACCAGCTGGTCAAAGGCCGGGTAGATGTAATCCGCAAACTGGATTTCCGCGACGGGGCGCAGGCCGTAAACGCCCATCCCAATGGCCATGCCCAGAATCCCCGACTCGGAAATCGGGGTGTCGAAGCAGCGATGTTCGCCGTGCTTCTTCTGCAAGCCTGCCGTCGCACGGAAAACGCCCCCGAAGTAGCCAACATCCTCGCCGAATGTCACTACGTTGGGGTCACGCTCCATCATCACGTCCATGGCGGACTGGATCGCCTCGATCATGTTCATGCGCGCCATATCAGTACCCCGCTTGCTGGCGCTGCCGGCGCAAATGCGGTGGCAGCTCCTTGAAGACGTCGTCGAACATGCTGGCCGGGCTGCACGGCGGCGTGCCAAGGGTGCCGTACTTTTCGGCCTCCTTGAGATCGGCAAGTACGTCCGCGTCGAGCTGCTTTTCGAGGGCGGCGTGGCGTTGGTCGTCCCATTCGCTCAGTGAAATCAGGTGCTGCTTGAGGCGGATGATCGGATCACCCAGAGGCCAGGCGCTGGCCTCGGCCGCGGAGCGGTAGGCCGACGGGTCATCCGACGAGGAATGAGCGGCTACACGGTAGGTGTACAGCTCGATCAAGGTGGGGCCCTGGTTAGTGCGGGCCCGCTCGGCGGCCCATTGCGTTGCCGCATAAACCGCCAGGAAATCGTTGCCATCGACCCGCAGGCCCGGGATGCCATAGCCGATGGCGCGGGCGGCGAATGTCGACTGCTCGCCGCCGGCCACCGCCTGAAAACTGGAGATGGCGTACTGGTTGTTGGTGATGTTCAACACCACCGGGGCCTGGTAGACGGCAGCGAACGTCAGCGCGGTGTGGAAGTCCGATTCCGCCGTCGTGCCCTCGCCAATCCAGGTGGCGGCGATTCGTGAGTCGCCCTTGTAGGCCGAGGCCATGGCCCAGCCCACCGCCTGGGGATACTGGGTGCACAAATTGCCGGAGATCGAAAAGAAATTGGCCTGCGCGGCGGAATACAGCACGGGAAGCTGGCGTCCCTTGGTGCGGTCGCGGGTGTTGTTGAAGATCTGACACATCAGATCGAGTAGCGGCCAGTCGCGGGCGATCAGCATCGATTGCTGCCGGTAACTGGTGAACAGCATGTCGTCGGCATCCAGGGCGTAGGCCTGGGCCACGCCGCAGGCTTCTTCGCCCGTGCATTGCATGTAGAACGAGGTCTTGCCCTGTCGCTGTGCCTTGATCATCCGGCCATCAAAGGCCCGGGTCAGCATCATGTGGCGCAGCCCGGAGCGCAGCGTGTCGGCATCCAGGCCCGGATTCCATTCGCCCACCGCCTGATGGTCATCATCGAGCACGCGAATCAGCCGGAACGGCATGTCGCGCATCTGATCATCTGGCGTATCCACGTCCGGTCGTGACACCGCACCGGCCTCATCGATGATGAAGTCGCTAAAGTTCGGCTCATCCCCGGGGCGCGCGGGCGGCCGGGGGATATGCATTTTCAGCGTATAGCCCGTTTTCATGTTGTCTCCTCCAGGCATGGCGTCGTGCCTGTGTGCGCAGTATCGACGATTGAGTCGAAAACGCATATGCCGGTCGCGCAACAAGGCCATAGTTCTGCCCTGCGGCACACGGAATGGCGGGCGCTACGGGATCCGCGTGGCGTCAGCGCATCGTGCGCGAGGCCCAATGACAACGGGCGACAATGCGCACGATCCGCAGGGCGCGATGTGTGCCTTCGCGGGGCCGTGTGGTAGCGCGCCGGAGTTGACTATGAGGCCGCTTCGGCAGGCGCGCGATCCGCGCGAAATGCGCCGGCCGGACGGTTGGCGAGCGCACTGACCAGCGCGCCGATCAGGCCGACGATCAAAGCCGCCCCGCCAAGGTAAGCCAAACCGGCCTGGGTCACGATAATGCCGCCGAGCATCGCGCCACTCGCCTGGCCCAGAAAGATCGCTGAGGCATGTAGCGCCACGGCGACCGGCATGTGCGGCCCGGCGAGCATGGCCAGTCGTTCCTGTTGCAGGGGCACGAACGCGAACCCCGGCAGCGACGCAATGGCCATCAGCGCAATGGCGGCACCCAGGCGGAGGCTGCCTTCGGGGAGCAGCCCCAGCAGCGAAAACGCACCCTGGGTGAGCGCAATAAGCAGCAGCCCGAGGGTGATCGCCGGGCCCAGGCGCACGCGATCCGCCAGTACGCCACCGATGGCGGTGCCGCCGAGCGCGGTCAGGCCGAACAGCAGTAGCGCGAAGCTCATGGTTGAGGGTGACATGCCTGCGGTCTGTGCGAGCACCGGCCCGATATAGGCAAACACGGTAAACGCTGAGGCAAAGGAGAGCGCCGTCAGGAGCAGGGTGATCAACAGACGCGGATCACGCAGTACGACAAAGGCGGCCCTGCCTGGCGGTGCGGTGCTCCACATCTGTGGCAGCAGCGAGCGGATTGCCAGAGCGGCCATCAGCGCCGCAACCGCCAGGCCCAGGAACACAGGGCGCCATCCCGCCGTCGCGCCCAACAGGGTGCCTAACGGCACGCCGAACGCAAAGGCCACGGTAATGCCCCCCATGATCAGGGCCATGATGCGGCCGCGGTGGCTTTCCGGAGACAGCTGAGCGCCGGCGGCCACCGCCACGGGGGTGATCAGGCCGGCAGCCAGCGCGGCGAGCACGCGCGAGAGCATCAGGCCGGTGAAATGCGGTGCCAGTGCGGCAACAACATTGGCTAGTGCGAAAACCATCAGGGCCAGCGTCATCAGGCGCCGCCGCTCAACATGGGAGAACAGGGCGGTGAGCACCGGCGCGGTCACGGCGTAGGACAAGGCGAAGGCCGAGGTCAGTTGCCCTGCGGCCCCCAGCGAAATGCTGAAGTCGCGTGCGATTTCGCCCAGCACGCCCGCCACGAAATAGGTCGCGGTGCCGACAACGAAGGTAGCGCCAGCGAGAACAAAGGCGATCCGCAGTGGGGGCGTCGGGTTAACAGAGATCATAAATTGGCGATGTGTGACTAGCCGTAGCGGCTGTCGGCGACAAAGGGATTCGTTTGGCGCTCGTGGCCCAGACGGGATGTAGGGCCATGGCCCGGAACGAACTGCACCGCATCGCCGAGCGGGAACAGGCGTTCCCGGATGGCGGTGATGAGTTGCTCGTGGTTGCCGCGCGGGAAATCGGTGCGCCCAATGGAGCCGGCGAACAGCACATCACCAACCCAGGCCCACTGGCTTTCGGGGTGGTAGAACACCACATGGCCTGGCGTGTGACCGGGGCAGTGCAGCACCTGCAGCGTCTGCTGTCCTACGGTCACGGTGTCGCCGTGCACGAGCCAGCGATCGGGGGTGAAGCTGCGACTGGCAGGAAAGCCGAACATCTGCGCCTGCTGCGGCAGGCCGTCGATCCAGAACGCGTCGTCGCGGTGCGGGCCCTCAATCGGCAGCGCCTGTTGTTCGGCCAGCGCGGCGACGGCGCCGACATGATCCAGGTGCCCATGGGTGACAAGGATTTTCTGCAGGGTGAGGCCGTGGTCGGCGACGGCGGCGAGCAGCTGGTCCTGATCGCCACCGGGGTCGATCAGGGCGGCTTGCCGGGTCTCGGCATCCCAGATCAACGAGCAGTTCTGGGCGAACGGAGTGACGGGAAAGATACGGCAGCGCAGGGGGCCAGTGTCGATGGTCATGTCAATCAGAGATATCCGAAAAAAAGACGGGAGAGCAGGGGGGCCTAGAAGCCATCCTCGGGGAGGCGCAGGGCCGTGATGTCGAGGCTTTCGAGCAGCGCGGCCTGACGCTCGATCTTGGGCAGTTCATGACGGAAGAACCATTCGCAGGTGGTGATCTTGCCCTGCAGGAACGCGGACGAATGCCCATCGGGTGCCGCCAACGCCTGCTCGGCCGCCAGGGCCTGACGAAGCCAGGTCCAGCCGATGACCAGATGGCCCAGCATTTCCAGATACTCCCACGAGTTCGCCAGTGCCTCATCGACCTTGCCGGCGGCCATCGCCGCGCCCAGTGCCTGCGAGCATGTGCCCACGCGGCCGCATGCCGCCGTGAGCTGCCGGGCACAGGCAACCAGCGGCGCCGACGCCTCGAGTGCAGCGCTGATGGTCGCCTGCATGCGTGTCATCAGTAACTGCAATCCGGCGCCGCGGTCATGCAGCACTTTGCGCCCGAGCAGGTCCAGCGACTGGATGCCATTGGTGCCTTCGTGGATCGGGTTCAGCCGGTTGTCACGGTAGATGCGCTCCAGCGGGTAGTCGCGGGTGTAGCCGTAGCCGCCCAGAATCTGCAGCCCCCAGTAGTTGGCATCAAGGCTGAAATGCGAGATCCAGCCCTTGATGACCGGGGTCAGTATGGCCAGCTCCTGCTCGATTTCCGCACGCCGATGCGGGTCGTCTGACTGCGCATTCTCGTCGATCAGCCGGGCGCCATAGAAACACAGGGCGAGGCTGCCTTCGCTGATGGCCTTTTGCTGAATCAGCATCCGCCGTACATCGGCGTGGGCCGAAATGGGGATCTGCGGCGTTGTCATGTCGCGTTCCCCGGGCGCGCGACCCTGGGGGCGATCTCGGGCATATTGCAGCGAGTGCCGGTAGCCCATGTAAGCGGACACGGCCGCCGCCATACCGATGCCGATGCGGGCCTCGTTCATCATGTGGAACATGCCGGCCAGGCCGTTGTGCAGCTCACCGACCAGCCAGCCGTGGCATTCGCCGCCTTCTCCAAGATTGAGCAGGGTGTTGACGGTGGCCCGGTTGCCCATCTTGTGATTGAGCCCGGCCAGCGTGACGTAATTCCACTGCGCCGGTTCTCCGTCGGCATCCCGTCGATACCGCGGCACCAGAAACAGGGAGATGCCCTTGCTCCCCGCCGGCGCGCCCGGCGTCCGGGCCAATACCATGTGGATGATGTTGTCGCTGAGCTCGTGGTCGGCCGCAGATATCCACATCTTGGTGCCTTTGAGTCGATAACTGCCATCGTCTGCCGGCTCGGCCCGGGTGCGAATGTCGGCTAGCGAGGACCCGGCATGCGGCTCCGACAGGGCCATCGTGCCGAACCAGCGTCCTGCCAGCATCGGTGGCAGGTACATGGCTTTCTGCTCGTCACTGCCCACCACACGGATCAGATTGGCGGCGGCCTGGGTCAGAAACATGTAGCCCAGGGCGTTGCCGTCGCCCATCTGAAAGATCCAGGCGACGGCCTGCGAGACCATGTAGGGCAGGTCCATGCCGCCGAATTCTTCGGGGTGGCTCAGGCCGGTGAAACCACCATCAATGTAGGCGTCGAGCATCGTTTTCAGCGCCGGCGGCGTGACCGCGCGGCCATCGACAAACTGCGGCTCATGGGCGTCGAGTTCCGCGGCATGCGGCGCGAATACGTCCGCGGCGATGCGCTCGGCGCTGTCGAGGATCGCGGTGATGTCGCTGGCTTCGGCACGGCCGTTACGCGCGAGAATGGCATCCAGCCCGCCCAGCGTGAACAGCTGGAATTGGCGTTCGTCAGGAGGCAGAAGAGTCATGAGGGTCTTCCTGTTCGGCAGGGGAGAATGAGGGTTTAACGTGCTCGGCGCGCCATTCTCGCGGTGACAACCCGTGCCAGCGGCGAAAACTGCGGCTGAAACTGCCGCTGTCGGCAAAACCCAGCAGCCATGCCACTTCGCTGATGCTCAACCGGGCATCGGGCAAGTGCCGGTCAGCCAGGGCGCGCCGCGTGTCATCCAGGACGACGCGGTAGGAGCGACCTTCCTGCTGCAACTTGCGCTGCAACTGTCTTAGGCTCATTCCGAGGGTGCTGGCAACGTGATCCTGGCCCGGCTCGCCATCACTGAGCGTGCGTCGTAACAAATGAATGACGCGTTCAGTCGTGGTGGTCCGGGGCGAATCAGCGATCCAGCGCTGCAACAGGTGATCGTTGTGCGCGGCGAGGTCTTCGTTACCCATGGGTAACGGACGCTGGACGTCGTGGAGGGCAATATCCATGGCCAGTTCGCGGGCCGCGAAGTGAAGATGAGGCCCAAAGCAGCGGTGGTATGGCGTGAGGTCCGCTGG
>JBDNBC010000115.1:0-9527 GCA_039768115.1 Oceanococcaceae bacterium | reverse complement strand
CGCCCTCGGTAGTGAATATAACAACCTGGATGCGGACTTTTTCTTCGCTTTGTTGAACGCGGAGCAGCGTGTAGAAAAGCTGCTGGCCATGGACCCTCCGAATGGCCCCAAGGACGATCTTCGCGAGCTGATTCGAGGCTATGTGGCGGGCTACAACCGCTACCTGCGCGATACCGGGATCGGCAATCTGCCCGACCCCACCTGTCGGGGCGCGGACTGGATACGGGAAATCTCCGAGCTCGATGTGTATCGGCACGTTTACATGCTGAGCATCATGGCCTCATCTGCCGTGGCGATTGACGGCATCGCCGGGGCACAACCACCGTTGCCCAGCTTGTTGCCTTCGCAGGCAGGGGAGTCCAAGGCGGCATCGTCCCAGAGTGAGCCGGCCCTGTCCCCGGAAGACATCGCTCGCCGGATTGGGGGGCGTTGGCAGGACATCAAACTAGGTAGCAATGCCATCGCCCTGGGCGGCGATGCCACAGACACCGGGCGGGGCATGCTGCTGGGCAACCCGCATTTCCCCTGGCGGGGTGCGGAGCGTTACTACCATGCTCATCTGACCATTCCGGGCAAAATGGACGTGACCGGCGGCACCTTGATGGGGTTGCCGGTCGTGGTCATCGGCTATAACAAAGACATGGCCTGGAGTCACACCGTATCCAGTGGCTGGCGCTTCACTCCGTATCATCTGAAGCTGGTTCCCGGAGACCCCACGAGCTATCTGGTCGATGGTCAACCCGAAGCCATGACTCCGTGGAACCTGAGTGTAGAAACCAAGCAGGCGGACGGCCGTTTGGCCACGGTCGAGCGCACCTTGTATACCACCCGCTGGGGGCCGGTTTTTACCACTCTTCTGGGCCTGCCGCTGTTCCCCTGGCTGCCGACCGAGGCCTATGCCATGGCCGACGCCAATGCCAACAATCTCAGATTGGCCAATCACTTCCTCGACGGCAGCAAGGCCAGCTCGATAAGAGAGCTGCATGAAGTGTTGCAGACCTATCAGGGCGTGCCCTGGGTCAACACCGTCGCGGCGGACCGTGCCGGCGAAGCCTTTTATGCGGACCTCACCGTCACGCCCAACGTGAGTGATGAGAGGGCGCTTACATGTACCGCCGTGTTGGGCATTGCGACCAGTCAGATCCTGGGCCTTCCGGTACTGGACGGCTCACGCAGCGCCTGTGCATGGGAGACCGATGGCGATGCCGTCGAAGCCGGTCAGATCGGCCCGAGCAGAATGCCGCTTCTTTACCGCAACGACTATGTCAGTAACTCCAACGACAGTTACTGGCTGACCCATCCGGACGAACTGCTGGAGGGCTATTCGCGCATCATCGGCGACGAACGCACAGAACGCCGCATGCGCACCCGCTTGGGCTTCAAGATGGTGCAAGAACGCCTCAGCGGCAGCGATGGTTTGCCCGGCAAGACCTTCAGCCGTCAACAGATGCAGGATCTGCTGTACAACGATCGCCAGCTGTCCTCCGAGCTCTGGCTGGATGATCTGATCTCCTTGTGTCGGCTGTTGCCGGTCATGGTTGGCACCGGTGGCCCGGTGACCACCGCCGAAGCTTGCGATGCGCTGGAGGCCTGGGACGGCAGCACCAAGCTCGATAGCCCCGGCGCGCTGCTGTTCGATCGGTTCATGGTCAACGCGTTCATTACCAGCGTTCCCACGGGCACCGTCCCAACTGCGTTGAATTATGTGGATCTATGGACGACCCCATTCAATCCGAACGACCCGTTGAATACCCCCGCTGGGCTGAATATCCTCAACCCGCATGTTCAACTGGCCCTGGCCAGTGCGATTTCGGATTTGCAAGGGGCGGGCTTCGCGATGAATGCGAGCTTTCGCGAATCCCAATACGTGAAGCGCGGCGACGAGATCATTCCGATCCACGGCGGCAAAGCGAACCATGGCGTCTTCAACGACATCAATGGCATCTGGGATCCTGCCGAAGGCTACAGCGACGTCATCTCCGGCGCGAGCTACGTCCAGGTGGTGAGCTTCGATGAAGATCCGAACTGCCCGGATGCCCGCACGATCGTGACTTACTCGCAGAGCGTGAACCCCGAATCCCCGCATTACGCTGATCAGACTCGCCTGTACTCCGAAGGTGGCTGGGTGAACGACCCCTTCTGCGAGGCAGAAATCGCCTCTCGGCTGATTCGTTCCCTGCAGTTATCGGAGTAGGAGGAAGTCCCGTAACTCGGATAGCCCGGTAACTCCCCGCCCTCTTGCCAAACGGTGACGACCACTCTCACTCCGCGCTGCCCTGCTTGGAGGGCGCCCTCAACCGGATTTTAGAGCAGAGGGTGGCTCAGTGGCCACAAATTCACGCTGCTACTCTGCTGGGCAGTTATTTGGCATGATCAGGACATAAGCATCATTTGGCCTTGATAACGCTTGGCATTTCGATCGTTGCACCGGGAGCGCGAATATGTTCGAACACCTCGGCATGACATCCCGCCAAGAGGCGATCTACCGCCTGCTTGTTGACGAGCCCACCCTTCGGCGTGACGTGCTGACGCGTCGCGTGGGCGTTGAACTGGCGGACCTGGACGCCGATCTGGCACGGTTGCAGGAGCTCGGCCTGTTACGAATCGACCCCTTTGAACCTGAGGGCCTGGTCATCAGTGACCCGGAAGCGGCGCTGGGGCTTCTGGTCCGTGAGCAGCAAGGCATTCTGGATTCCATGCTCAAGGACTCCACCGAGCTCGCTCAAAAACTCAGGCGACGACGGCAAAGCAGTGAGCTGAGCTCCATCATCGAGATCATCACCGGTGCTGACGCTATCACCAGCCGTTGGGAGCACGCGCAACACAATGCGACGGAACGAATCCGCATGACCGATCGGCCTCCCTACTACGCGGGGGCCCATATCGATGGCATGGCCATCCAGTTGGCCCGCATGGCCGATGGCCTGCCCTTCCAGACCTTATATGACGCAGCGATCCTGGATGAGCCACACCACCTGCACCGCACCCGGATCGCAATCGACGCCGGGGAAGAGGCGCGTGTTCTTCCGGACATCCCCATCAAACTGGTACTGGTCGACGACGAGCTGGCTTTTCTGGTTCTGGTGAACTCTGCCGAACTGCGTGAGCCCACGGTCATTCTGGTCTACCAGTCCGCGCTACTCGATTCGCTATCCGAGCTGTTCAACCAGCTCTGGAGCCGGGGTGTACCCATGCCTTCGGCGACGTTGCCCGACATGTCGGACTCCCTGCCCGCTGATCAGCGAACCCTGATTGCCCTGATGGCCACAGGCCTGAAGGACGAAGCCATCGCGTTGGAGATGGGTCTGGCACCACGCACGATTCGCCGCAAGGTCCAGGACCTGTACAAGATGCTCGGTGTGCGCAACCGATTCCAGGCGGGAATCGCCATCAAGGAACGCGGCTGGCTATAGCGAAGCCACCCTAAAAAAGGCGACCGCAGATCACTGCGGCCGCAAGCGGACAGCTGGAGCGCCAGCGCACTCCGAGCTCGAGCCAAATTGGTTCCTTGATTATCTAGGGTGTGGCGTAGGCCTGAGCGTGGCCCCGCACGACGATGCCGTTCAGGAGGGAAAACCCGTTGGCCTCGAAGTCGACGGCATTGAACATGAGCGAGCACGGTGCCCCGCCAATGTTTAGGAGGTTCTCCACACAATTGGCATAGTGGTGGTGACCGCCCATCAGGTGGCCAATTTCATGGGCCGCGGTCTTGGCTGCCTTTTCGGCAGACAGGTTGTATAGCAGCAAGTTGAGGGGAGTGACATCACTGGCCTCGCCCACACCGAAAGCCCGGTCGGCGTACTTCACACCGCCGATGCAGTCGGCCAGCCCGGCCAACGTGCCGAATTCTTTGTCGGTCAAAACATAGACGATGTCTATACCCGCAGGGCGCTCGCCGCCGTAATAGACCTTGGCCTGCTCGATGATGCCGGCGGCATCCAGCCCGACGAAACTGGCCGTTTCATAGCTGCTGACCATCGTAATACCCAGCGGGCTGTAGGAATCGGCCGCCCGATTCATGATGTCCTGTCCTCGCTTCAGGCTCACGCCATCGAGCAACACCCGCACGTCCAGCGTCACGGGAGTGGTATCAAGAGAGACCGCCGCCGGGGTCAGCGCGGTACACGCCGGAATGTCACCGACTTCGATGGGGGCCGCTTTGGCTGCCAAAGGCATGCCGAGAACCAGCAGTAACAGACCTTTTTTCCACATGAGCGTGTCCTCATTTTCCGTTGAAACGGGTGTCGAATGGCCCCGTCGGACCATTGACATCTGAAGTATCCGGAGGCCGGCCCGAGAGATCAATGACGCTTTAGGCCAATGTCCCCATGCTGCCATGCGGTATCAATTGGCGACCGGTACGGCGCGTGGCAGAGTGCCCGCCATCAGGCCGGGCAGGACCTCTTCCAGCAGCGTCTCCATTCAACTCTCTCGTCAGGAGGAAAACTCAGTGTTGGAGTTCGATCGCGCAGCGCAGGACACCCCTGAAATCCTGGACTGCTATTCGATGACCGAGTAATAGCCTCGCTCAACGTAGGATCAAAGAATCCACAGGCCTACCAATATGATTGGCAGGGAATGGAGTTAATCCGCAACGCCGCGGCCAGTGGCAAAGATGGCGATATAAGTAATTAACGACCCCATTTTACGAAGTCGATTACGTCGCCCGTAGGGATTGGACTACATGCTGCCCAGTGCACCGATTGCATTATTTCCGCACGTTATTCGTGGGATGTCTAGCGCTTGGTCACCATCGTGACCAATCCGCAAAATTGATTGGTGCGCATTCGCGACCAAGCCTGTGCACAGGGCGTTTACCGTGCAGATATTCGTTGATAACCACATGAATTCGCTCATGAGCGAACCGCCGCGTCGACATGCCATTTCGCTTCAAAAAAAAGAAATGGTGGTATCAGTAGCCGGCGGCCCGAATATTGCACTTAATGGAAATTGAATTGTGACATTTTCGCCAAAACACATACTGTTCCCCCTGGCCGCCGCTGTATTCATTCTTCAAGGCTGCACCGCCGACGGAGACAATGGCAGCATGCCGCCGGGTGTTGTCGATATTGATCGCGACAACGTTATCGACGACGTGGACAACTGCCCGGTCGTTCCCAACACCGCGCAGACGGATCTCGACAACGACGGCATTGGTGACGCGTGTGACAGCGACATTGATGGCGATGGCATCAGTAATGCGGCGGATAACTGCCTGTCTACGCCCAACCCGGACCAGACCGACACCGATGGCGATGGCGTGGGTGACGCCTGCGATAGCAGCCAGGACGGCGATGGTGACGGCATTGTCGACACCGTTGATAACTGCCCGGCCATTGCCAACCCGGACCAGACCGACAGCGACAACGATGGCATCGGCAACGCATGCGATGCCGACAACGACGGCGACGGTGTGGATGACGTCGTCGACAATTGCCCCACGGTCGCCAATGCCGACCAGCAGGACACGGATGGTGATGGCATCGGGGATGCGTGCGACAACCAGACCGATACGGACGGCGATGGCATCGGTGACGATGCTGACAACTGCCCGCTGATCGCCAATGCCGATCAGGCCGACCTGGATAATGACGGCGTCGGTGACGTGTGCGACAGCGATACGGACGGCGATGGCATCGACGACAACGCCGACAACTGCCCGCTCACCGCCAATACCGATCAACTCGACACCGATAACGACGGCACGGGCGATGTCTGTGACACCGATACGGATGGCGACGGTATCGGTAACGATGCTGACAACTGCCCGCTGGTCAGTAATCCTGATCAGGCCGACAGCGATGCCGATGGTGTCGGCAACGTCTGCGACAGTGAATCCGACATCGACGGCGACGGCATTGACGACGGCATGGACAACTGCCCGATGACGGCCAACCCGGGTCAGCTTGACAGCGACAACGATGGCCTCGGCAATGTCTGTGACGAAGACGCCGATGGCGACGGCGTCAATAATGATGTCGACAACTGCCCACTGACGCCGAACGCTAACCAGGCGGACACGGACGCAGACGGCGTCGGTGATGCCTGCGACATCGACCCTGACTTGCTGTCCTGTGGACCGGGCCGGGCCTTTGAACCGCTGACCGCCTTTGCCGACAACGTCTCTGTCACTGCCGGCACCACGGGCCTGTGCCTGCTGTGCTCGGTCACCGGCGCCAACAACGTCATCGATGATCTTGATTCGGGCCCGAACTTCCAGACGGCCGCCCTGCTCAATGCGCAAGTCGGCCTGCTGTCGGGCACCTTTGTCCAGGTCACCGACAATGACACCATCTACCCTGCGGGTCGCCGCGTCGGGTTTGTTGTCGCCAATCCGGATGATGTGCTGACGCTGGACCTGCTTTCGGGCGCCACCATCACGACATCCCTCTTCGGTGCGGTACAGGAAACGCAACCGGTTTCCGGCGGCCTGCTGGGGCTGGATCTGCTGGCACTGCTCGGCAACGACAGCCTGCAGGTCCTGCTGTTCCAGACCACCCGTCCGTTCGACACGGTACGGCTGGACTTCAGTTCAGTATTGAACGTACTGTCCGTGGTCGAGGTGTACTCCCTTTGCGTCGGACCCGGGGTTTAACGGAATATTGACCGGCGGCGTCAAACAATCCGTACTCTAGGAACGGTATCTAGTAATGAAAACGATGCTTATGAACCTCACATCGAAATACGTAATCGCTGCTGCAGCTCTCGTCGCCTCTGTGCTGAGTCTGCCTGCTGCCGCGCAGAGCTTCGATTCCGGCGACATGCTGGTCACCGCCACGGTGGATGAGACCTGTGTCATCACGGTGCCCCCATTGGCCTTTGGCAACTACAGTGGCTCGCAGCTCGACGGGACGGCCGATGTGCTGGTTCAGTGCACGAGCGGCACGGCATGGGCCGTGGCAATCGACGGTGGTGTCACCAACGGCGACATCGCCGATCGCCAGATGGCGTCCGGCGGGGATCGGTTGTCGTACGACCTGTTCAATGATGCCGGCCGGACGACCCTGTTTGGCGATGGCACCACCGGCAGTACCGCGACGGGTACCGGTAACGGCAATGAGCAGACAGTGACGGTGTACGGACGCATTGATGCCGACCAGTTTCCGCCGGCCGGAAGTTACCAGGACACGGTCACCGTCACGGTGACCGCGCCCTGATCCCTGTACTCCGGGAATTGCGGCATGGTTCTTCGTTACGGCGGCATGCTGCTGCTTGTCGTCGCTCCGGTCACCTGGGCGACATCGTTGCAATTCGCGCCGACACGGCTCGAGTTCGACGAGAAAACCCGGGTCAAGGAGCTGCGCATCACCAACCGCGGCACCGAGGCCGTGCTGCTGGAACTGGAGGCATTTCGGTGGAACCAGCCCGAAGGAGCCTCCGCCCTGGAAGCGACGCCGGCGCTGCTGGCATCCCCCCCGTTGCTGGAAGTCGCCAGCGGAGAGCATGCCTCCATTCGCCTTGGTTTTACCGATACGCCGACGGCGCCCTGTGAGCTGACCTACCGCGTCTGGGTGACCGAGGTCTCTCGGCAGAGTGCCGTATCGACACCGATCAGGCTGCGCTATCGGGTCAGTCTGCCGGTGTTCCGGCGAATCACGGCCGATTGCACCGAGGCGCTGACCTGGACTCGTCTGGACTCGCCGCCACGCCTGCGGGTGCAGAATAATGGCGGCGCACACGCGCAGATTCAGGAGGCCCGGCGAACCTTTCTCGGGCAGGTTGTCGATCTGGAATTCCCCGAGGTGGGTTATGTTCTGCCCGGCCAGTATCTGGATATCCCGCTTTCCGCCGATGCCACGGCAGGAGACATTGAACTGCGCACACGGCGACGTATATGGCGCGGTGACCTTCACGGCGGACAATGATGGGTCGTGCGGGCCGTCATGGCTCACGCGGCATGGTCATCCTGACGTCCGTCGTGCTGATCTCTCTGGGTGTCGGCATCCCGCGCTCGGTCATGGCCGAACCGTCCCGCCTCTGCGCCGCGGACGCACCCGCCTGGTTGACGGTGTACTTCAATGGTCATCGGCTCGGCGACGCGCTGGGACGACGCTTTCCGGAGCGCAGCGGCCTCTGGCTGGAAGCGACTGCTCTCGAACGCGAGCGCGCCTTGCTTGATGCCGTACGGCTGTCACGCAAAACCGACGCCGGCGTGTTTGCGTCGTTGAACTCCATAGCAGGCCTGCACAGCGAGTGTGATGCGCACACCGGTCGCCTGGACCTGCGCATGGTCATCACAGATGCCCCGCTACAGCGGTTGCGCATGGGGCGCAGCGCGCCACGCGCGCCGCTCGATAGCGGTGTCGGCGCCCGGCTCGACTACAACCTGTTTGCCCGCACCGCACTCAACGACACGGACAACGCCGACCTCAGCCTGCTGCTCGACGGGCTGGGCTTCGCCGGCCCCGTCCGGCTGCGGAACGCGGCGCTCGGGCAGCGACGCGACGCCAGCACGTTTTCCCGGCTCGATACGACGCTGGAGTGGGATTGGCTCCGTGCGGACAGCCAGTGGCAACTGGGTGACTTCATATCCAGCCCCGATGCGCTCGGCCAGCGTTTCCGCATGGGCGGCATCAGCCTGCGCCGCGCCTTCGAATTTCGCCCGCTGGAGAACACCTTCCCGGTTCCCGTTATCCAGGGCACGGCCGTACTGCCGAGCACCCTTGATCTCTTCATCGACGGGGTCCGCCGGGGGCGCTTCGAAGTCGATGAAGGCGACTTCACTATTGCCGACGCCCCGCCGCTGTCCGGCTCCGGCACCGCGGAAGTCATCGTGACCAACATCCTCGGTGAACAGCAGCGCCTGTCGCAGCCCTTCTTTGTGGTCGAGGACCTGCTGCGGCCGGGCTTATGGGACTACGCGATCGGGCTGGGCGTACAGCGCGAAGAATTCGGCATCGGCTGGGGCCGCTACGATACGCCGCAAATGACAGCGGAAACCCGCATGGGCGTCAACGACCTCGTCACGCTCGAGGCCCGCGGACGGCTCATCGAAGACGGCCATAATGCCGAGGCCGGATTGTTGGCACGGCTGCCGTGGTGGCCCGTGCGGGCCGGCGCCACCATCGGACACTACGCGCTGCCCGACGGCGCACGCGGGATGCTGCATCAGTGGCGTCTGGGCGCGCGCTACGGCCGGGCATTCGCCGACGCCTCCGAACGGCGAACGCATCCCGAAGCAGGAACTCCGACCGAGGCGCTGCCCTATGGCGTGCAAAGACGTGCGCAACTCGGCGTGAATGTCAGCGGCTGGTCGGTCATCGCGTCGTATCTGCACGATGATTCCGCCCGTGGCGACCTGCGCACAACCAATCTGCGCATCGCGCGGTCGTTCAATTTCCTGTTCGGGGCGTCCCTCGCGCTCACCGTATTCACGCGCGAACTGGATGGAGACCGCAGCGAGGGGGGGTTCCTCACCGCGAGCTGGTCGCCCGCGCGACGCCATTCGCTCATCGCGAACGTCAGCGATGACGGTGCCGGGCAGATCCAGTACTTCCGCCAACGCGCAAGCGAACTCGGGCAGCAAT
>JBDNBC010000114.1:0-4805 GCA_039768115.1 Oceanococcaceae bacterium | reverse complement strand
CGCACCGCGATCCTGGGTTACTCCGAAACCGACCGTGTCACAGCGATTGAGCCTGTTATTGATGTGCGCCGTTGGTTCGATGACGAGCGCGTGCTCAGTGGCAAGCTGGTGGTGGACACGCTCACAGGGGCCTCGGCCACGGGTGCCGTGCCGTCGGATCAACCGCAGACCTTCACCCGTCCGTCGGGAAATGGCAGCTACACCACGTCGCCCGGTGAGACTCCGCTGGATGACACCTTCCGCGATACCCGGGTCGCGCTCGCATTCGGCTGGTCGCAGCCGCTGTCGCGCGCATTCGATGGGCGTATCGACCTGAATGTGTCCAACGAATACGACTATCTCTCGCTGGGGCTGTCCGCGCAGCTCGGCTACGACTTCCATCGGAACAATTCCCGTCTGACCTTCGGGCTGGGGGCCGCGCAGGATACGATTTCGCCCGAGGGTGGCGTGCCGCGCCCCTCTGCGGAAGCCGGCTTCCGCCCGGATCGTCAGGAACCCATTCAGAGCGAGACGGATTTTTCGGCATCGCGACTCGGCGCTGAAGAAGACAAGACGACGCTGGATGCGTTGCTCGGCTTTACGCAAGTCATCGACCGACGTTCCCTGCTGCAGCTCAACCTGTCCATAAGTCAGTCGGACGGCTATCAGACCGACCCCTTCAAAGTGGTCTCGGTGGTCGATTCGGTGAGCGGGCAACCGCTGCGCCAGCTCTATGAAAACCGGCCGGACAGCCGCATCAAGACGGCGGCCTTTGTGCGCTACAAGCGCGCGTTTCGTGCGCGCGATGTGCTCGACACCTCTTATCGTTTTCTCACCGATGACTGGGGGCTGAGTTCACATACCGTCGACCTGCGATATCGCTTCGCCCTGGGCAGTAGCGCCGCGTATCTCCGCCCGCATCTGCGCTTGTACCAGCAATCGGCGGTGGATTTCTTTCGGTATTTTCTTGTGGATGGCGACACCCTGCCCACGGAGGTCACCGCGGATTATCGGCAGGGTGACATGACGGCCTTCACGCTCGGTCTGGAATACGGGCGGCAGTACACCCGACGGCAGTGGGGCGTGGCCCTCGAGTACTACCGGCAAACCGGGTCCGAGCCCGACAATGCCCCGGGTCAACTCGGCCAGCAGGAATTAGCGCCCGATGTGTCGGCTGTATTGCTGCGGCTGAACTACGATTTTGGCTTGTAGATTGGGTCAGCGGACTCTGGTCGAAGTCAGGTAGCCGCATGGCATCGCCTCGCACGCAATCGGCCCTGCGAATAAGCCGTCAAGGCGCGATCTGGAAAGGCGCGTTTCGGGCCATGGCCAGCCCTTGTGAGGTTTTGATCGACGGTGGCTCGCGAACGGAGGCAACGCGGGTGATGCACGCCGTGGCGGCCGAGGCGCGCCGGATCGAGCAGAAGTTTTCGCGCTACCGCGCGGACAGCGTCGTCGCTCGCATTCACCAGGTGGATGGCGAGCGGCAGCGTCTGGACCCGGAAACCGCGCAGCTCATTGATGCGTCTGCGGACGCCTGGGAGCTCAGCGCAGGCGCTTTTGACATCACCAGTGGGGTGCTGCGAGAGGTCTGGACCTTTGATGGGTCGGATAGCGTCCCCTCAAAGGAGGCGGTGTCGCGGATCATGAGCCGAGTCGGCTGGGACCAGGTGACGTGGGAGGCGCCATGGTTGCAATTGCCGGCAGGCATGCAGATTGACTTTGGCGGCATTGGCAAGGAATACGCCGTGGATCGTGCTCTGGCGATCGCCATGGCGCGAACGGATCGCCCCACGCTCGTGAATTTCGGCGGTGATGTGCGTGTTAATGGTCCTCTGAGGGGAGGGCAACCGTGGCGTGTCGGTGTTGATGACCATCGCACCCCGCCACTGATGTTGTTGAGCGGTGCACTGGCCAGCAGTGGTGATACTCATCGCTTTTTGCTCAAGGACGGTGTGCGGTACAGCCACATTCTCGATGCTCGAACCGGCTGGCCAGTCCGGGGCGCACCTCGACGGATTACCGTTGCAGCAGACACCTGCCTCGAGGCGGGGTTGTGGGCGACGCTGGCGACATTGCGCGGCACTGGCGCTGGTGACTGGCTCGCGTCAAATCGCAGGACATATGCGATTCCCGCCTAGTCTCTCTTGTCGGCGGCGGTCTTTCCAGCGTCGGCAAATAACGGGTGGCGCAGGGCCAGATGCCCCAGCCCCGCCAACACATGTAGCGCAAGAAATATTTTCAGCGGAAGAAAAAACACTTCATGCACTTCACCGATGGAGTGGGCCAGGTCGGTAGCGGGACCGACCATCACCATCATGGCTCCGGTACTCATGAATCCGAGGAGGCTCAGCACGCCGAGGCCTTTTACCGCTGCGGCGAGCGAAAAAACATTGGCCGGGAGAGGCAGGTCACGGGCACGAAGGCATGTTCCAACATGTTTCATCTCCGCCAGTAGCCGGTTTCGCCCACCCTTGGTTGTCCATGGCGCGAGATGGGCGATCAGCGGGCCGTGAACTTGGCGGACCAGGGCAAGCCATACAGCCGCGATTGCGATCGTGGATAGTCCCAGGTACTGGTGGATGAGGAAAAACCGGCGTTCCCAGAGCGTACCGTCGTCGCTCCACGGTTTGGCCAGTGCATCCCCGAGCATGATTTGACCGATAACGGCCGCAGCCGCTGCGGCATGTATCGCTATTCGCCAGTGGCGAAGGGAAGGGCTTTTCATGTGGTCGGGTGTCAATTACAGGCGCACCCATAGCGTAGTGCTGCGTGCATTAACACCCCGTGAATGCGGGCTTGCCCGCTTTTCTGACAGCGGGCCGCCGGCGCGAGGGGCGGGAGCGGGCGCGCCCCGGGGCGACTAGGCGGCGGCGCTGTACATGGCTGCCCCGGCCTGTAGCGGGTCGTTATTGTTCTGATAGCTCTCAACCCACGCCATGTAGTTGTGCACGGTGGGGATGTCGTTGGGATGAAAGCCGGGACGGTAGTAGCGCGCAATCATCGGCAGCAATCGACCGAGGACCTTGCCGAACAACCACGGCATATGTTTCGCGTAGATCGCCATGCATTCGCGCGGGCTGTAGCCGTCCATGCGCAGCATGAACCACGGGGCGACGAGGGTATACAGGCTGAAGCTAAAGGTGGCGTGAGTCATTGCGAGACAGCGTTTGACGTATCCCACCTTCGCTACCGATTTCATGACATCAAAGGCCACGGCCTTATGTTCCATTTCTTCGATGGCATGCCAGGCAAACATCGCGCGAACGCGGTCATCGGCATCGGCCAACATGGATCGCTCGGCGAAGAACAGATCCGCCATCATGGCCGTGAAATGCTCCAGCGATGCCGTGAGTGCGAGGTTGTACTCGGCGGAGTATCGCCGCAGGCGCTTTTCTTCAATCGCTTTCGTGTGCTTGGTAAAGGCCTCGACGTTGATGCCCTGGCGCTGCAGGCGCTGGTTGTACTCGGTGTGCACCATGCCGTGCTGGCCTTCCTGGCGCATGAAATCACGCACATCGTTGCGCAGTTGCGGGTCCGTGATCCGGTCACGAAACGCGCGAACCGATTTGATGAAGTAGCGCTCGCCGTCCGGAAAGGTCGCCTGTACAGCGTCAAACATGCGTGTTTTGTAGGCGTTACCGGCCAGCCAGTGACGCGGAATGTCGTCACCGCCCAATCCGAAATCCAGGTTTTCCCGCACCACGATCGGCTCTTTGTGCTGTGCGCGTTGTGTCGATTGGGCCATGGCCACTGTCTCCATCAGGTCAGACGATATTGCTTTGCATCCTACGTATGCCTGGACCACGCGACTAGGTGTAGCTGCGACAATGTAGGGAATAAATCACGACAGTGGAGAATGCAATGTCCGTGGTTCTGGAACTGCCCACACTTAGTGTGCTCATGGCCGCATGTGCGCGCAGTGGCAGTGATTTGGCAACGGCGCTGGATGGCTTGTCGCTACCCTCGCTCTCTGCCGAGCGGGCTTTTCGGGATTTGCCGCTGCGGCAGATTGCCGGGTTGCTGGAGTCGCTGGAGCGAACCGCGCATCGGCAACATTTTCCTTTTGCGGTGGCGGATTCCTTTCATTTTGACGGTGAGCCGGCACTGAATACCTTTCTCACCAGCGCGGCATCACTGCGCGAGGCGCTGCGTCTGCTCGAATGGGTGCCGAAGCTGATTCACCCCAGCATCCGGTTCATTCCTGATGAGCAGCGAGGGGCCGATGCATGGTTGCACGTCTGTATCGATGACCCGACCGGGCGGGATATCAACTGTCCGGTGTTTGTGGAGATGATCATCGCGGTGATGTGGCGCAGTTGCTGCACGATTGCGGGCGCACTGGAGATTCGGCCCGACATTCGGCTCGGTCATGCGCCGCGTGCTCCGTTGGCGTCCTATCAGGCTTTTTATGGCGTGCCGCCCCGGTTTGATCAGCCCTGCAGTGTGCTGTCCTTGCCGCAGGCGGTCCTGGACGTTTGCCTGCCGGGCCGCATGCCGCAGGCTCATCAGCGTGCAGAGCAGCATATTCGTCAGCTGCTTGGCGAGGTTGATGAATCACAACCGCTGCGTCCGCAGGTCGAGGCCTTGTTGCGACAGCAGCGGTCCTTGCTGGGCGGCGGGATGGATGCGGTGGCAAAGGCGTTGCACTTGCACCCGCGCACAATGCAGCGTCGGTTGCGTGCCGAGGGATGCCGTTATTCCGACGTGCTGGCAACGCTACGTCACCGGCTCGCCTGCGAACTGTTGGTGCAGACCCGGCTGGATGTGGAGCGCATCAGCGAGGAGCTGGGTTTTAGTGACCGGCGCAGCTTTACGCAGGCATT
>JBDNBC010000113.1:0-6041 GCA_039768115.1 Oceanococcaceae bacterium | reverse complement strand
GAAACCACGGCAGAACATTTGACGGAGCCGCATCTGCCGGTGCGCTGTCCGCTGCATCCGGGAAGGCCAGGTCGATGGCGAGCGGCTGGCTGCGTCCGGTCCAGACGGAACTGCTGCAATCCAGCAGGGGCTCGTGGGGCAGGTCAAGGGCGGCACGAATGGGACGTTGCGCGTCCGCCGGAATGCGAATCTCAAGCGCATCGTGGGCGATTTGCCAGAACCCGGCGAGCGCGTTGGGCTGCGCCTGCAAACGCCATTGCCGGTCGCCAATGCCATTGAACTGACGCACCAGGGGGCCGTCTCCCGAGCGCCATGTGCCACGGGCTTTCCATGCGTCACGCGCGCCGCTGCGTGAGGCGATCTGGACTTCGGCCAGCGCCGCGTCGACCTCCTGCATGCGCACGCCCCGCACCGGCGCATTCAATGGCGCCGTGACCGCGCCCGCGCTATCCGGCTCCACATCAAACCACTGCAGGGCGCGCACCGGGCCTGAGTCGACAAGTTGCACGGCCATGGAGTCCGGCGCGGCCAGTGGCTCGGGCAAGATGTGCAGGGAAAGCCATGAGTCCCTCACCGGGAACTCCATTTCCAGCTGATGGCCGTCGACGCGTCGATACGCAAGCGGGCGACTCCATTGGCGCAGGTTCGGACTGCTGCGCAGTGTGAGGGTCGCCTCGCTGAGCGCGTCAGGAATACGGACGGTACTGACGGCGCCCGGCGTGTTGCGTAGATCCAGCACCAGACGCTCCCAGGGGGGCTCGAGCTGCACTCCGGGAGCGGAACTGATGGTCAGGGCGCCGCTTGCGGTGAGCCGCAATTCCGCACCGCGGGTCAGGGCAGACACCGGAACCTGGGCATCCCGGCGCGGGGATTCGGCAATTTGCGGGCATAGCGCAAAGCGCACCGGTTCACCGTCAGCATCGAGCAGGCGCAGGCGATGTGCGCCGAGCTCTTCGAGCCGCAGGCGATCATTGACGTCGATGGGGCTGCGCAGCCACTCCGCTGCAGCGGTGGCGGCCATGGGCGCGCTGGCCAGCAGGGCCACGGCCATCCCCGTGCGATACAAACGATTCAATCCAGTGACCATGGGTCCATATCCAGTGACCAGCGTACCCTGCGCGCCCAGGACGCGTGCTCCAGGGTGTGCCGAAGATGATCCACGCTCAGTCCCAGGGGCTTGCGTGAGAGGGCGCGAAGAAGCAGTTGAGACCGGTGCCGTCCGGCTCGCCGGGGGCGCACCACGGGCCCAAGGCATTCCGTTTCATTGGAGGGCCAGGCTACGTGCATCCGGAACTGCTCCCAGAAGGCGGCGAGTTGCGCCGCATCCGGACTGTCAATACGCAGCAGGGCCAGCTGCGAATAGGGCGGCCACGAGGTGGCAGCACGTTCCGTCAGCAGGGTCTCGCTGAGCCCGGTGTAGCCCTGCGTCAGCCACGCTTGAAGATAGGGATGCTGCGGGCTTCGGGTCTGCACCACACAGGTCGCATCTTGCGCCCGCCGCCCGGCCCGGCCCCGCACCTGGGTCAGCAACTGGCCCAGCCGCTCCGGCGCGCGAAAATCCGTACTGAACAAGCCGCCATCGGCGTCCATGACTGCAACCAGCGAAAGGTGGGGAAAATCATGACCCTTCGCGAGCATCTGGGTTCCGACCACGATGCGGGCCGTATTGCTGTCAATGGCCTCTAACGCCTGCTCGAGATCGCTGCGTGCGCGCAGACTGTCGCGATCGAAGCGCAGCGCCGGGACGCCGGGGAAATGTCGTGTCAGGGCGTCCATGATCCGCTGAGTGCCCCAGCCGACGGGAATCAGGTCGGTCGATTCGCAGCCGGGGCAATGGCCGGGTACGGGATGGCGACTGTCACAGTGATGACAGCGCAGGCCGTGGCTGTCGCGATGCCAGACCAGGGCGCTGTCGCAGTGCGGGCACTGCGGGATCCACTGGCATTCCGCGCAATAAAGAACCGGGGCGTAGCCGCGCCGATTCAGAAACAGGAAGATCTGTCCGCCTCGGTCCAGGTGCTGGCGGATCAGCTGCTGCAGCGGCGGCGAAAGGGGCTCGCTGGCCGGGAAGGGGCGCAGATCGATCAGGCGCAAGTCACGCTGGCCCTGAGCGGCACCCGGCAGGGCCTCATACAGATATCGGCCGGTGCGCGCGTTGTGCAGGGTTTCCAGCGCGGGAGTCGCCGAACCCAGAATGGCGGTGACCTGCTGAAGCTGTGCCCGGTAGACGGCCAGGTCCCGTGCCGAGTAGCGCAATCCGTCCTGTTGCTTGTAGGAGCCGTCATGCTCCTCGTCGACGATGATCAGGCCGAGCCGGGGTAGCGGTAGAAAAATCCCGGAGCGGGTGGCCAGCACGAAGTCGACCGTGCCCTGCAGTGCGGCGTGCCATACCGCTCGGCGTTCGCCATCGCTGCGGGCCGAATGTAACACCGCGATGCGCCCACCCAGGCGTTGGCGGATGCGCTGCACCATGTGCGGCGTCAGCGCAATTTCCGGAACCAGCATCAGCACCTGCTTGCCGGCTGCGATCTGCATGGCGGCCAGTGCGAGGTAGATTTCGGTCTTGCCGCTCCCGGTGGGGCCGTGCAGCAACACGGACTGGAATCCGCGCAACAGGGCCAGCCGCTGGACGCAAGCCTGTTGCGCGGGGCGCAGGGTGACGGGCGCCGATGCCCGGCTTGCCGGGGGCGCGCTGGCCGCGACATCCACGGACATGATCCAGTCGCGTACACGCAGCGCGCGCAGTACGGCATCGCTGACCGCCAGCGCTTCGCGCGTCACCGCATCTGGCGCAGCCGCCGTGAGCACTTCGAGGGCGGCGCGCTGCTGCTGGCCACGGACCACAGCGGAGGCCAGTGCCGCCTCTCCTGTCGGGGTTACGCGATAATCACGGCGTGTGCGCGGGGCCTTGTCGAGCAATCCTGCCGGTGTGGCCGTGGCCAGCGTCAGACCCAGCGGATGACGATAGTGCCGTGCGGCAAACTGCAGGAGTTCCCGTGTGGAATCATCGAGTACCCGGTCACGCAATGCCGTGATCGGCCGCAAGCGGTCGAGCGGCACCGCGCTGGTATCGGTGCAGTGCATGATGACGCCGTTCAAGCTGCGGCGCGCGAACGGGACGCGGGCGGCCCGGCCGACCAGCTCCGCGGCGTCAGAGGTCAGGCTTTCCGGCACCACATAGTCATACACTTCGGCGCCGCCCACGGGCAGAGCGACCTGCGCAATGATCATGGCCGGGGCGCACCTCGCGAGGGTGTCGGTGTGAACCGTGGTGTCACAGTCCGACGCGGCCCAGTCTGCGGTTGATTTCGCGCATCATGCGAATCTTCACGTCGACGTGCAGCCCGGGTGTGGCTGCCGAAAGAGACTACGGCAATGCATAACCCGAATGATGGCACATGGAAGCCCACGATCATCGGCCACCGCGGGGCCAGTGCGCACGCGCCGGAAAACACGGCGCCGGCGTTTGATCTCGCGCTGGAGCAGGGTGCGGAAGGCGTCGAGCTGGACTTGCAGCTGAGCCGGGATGGCGAGATCGTGATTTACCACGATCACAAGCTCGCCAAACTGGGACTGCACAGTCAGCATGTGCGCGATTACGACTGGGCCCGGTTGCGTCACCGCGATGCCGGCGTGTGGTTTTCCACCGATTTCGCGGGCACGTCGCTGCTGCGCCTGGATGACGTCCTGCAGGGTTGGGCATCGCGTACCCGCCTGCTGCTCGAGATCAAGGCCCACGGGCGCAATCGCAAGGGCAGTCGGGATCGTGAACTGGCGGCACTAACGGCCCGGCGGCTGGCGGCGCTGCCCGGGGTCGCCTTCAACAATATCCGGGTGCTGAGTTTTTCACAGGAGGTGCTGGAGACGGTAGCCGATACGCTGCACGCCACAGGGCTGCTGCCGCCGCTGCTGGTGCGCAACCTTGATAGTCCCTCAGCGTTGCGCAAGACCACCTCCGCCGAGCTGGCGCGCTGCCATGTGGCCTGCGTCAACATCAATGCGTTTCAGCCGGCCGATGTGCAGCGCATCCACAAGCTGGGGATGCCGCTCTACGCCTACACCGTCGACAGTACGGAGCAGGTGCTCCATGCCCGCAAGCTCGGCGGTACCCTGCTGATCTGCAACGACCCACGGCGCGTGCGGGGGATTGTTGCGGGGATGGACGCGGAGTAAACGCCGCGCAATAAAAAAGGCGCGAGGGCCGCAGCACTCGCGCCTTGATTCCGACCGGTGGCCCTAGTGGCCGCCGCCGTCCAGCGATTTCACCGCGGCAATCATATCGACCATGACCTTCTGCGCATCGCCGTAGACCATGTTGCAGTTGTCGGCGTATAACAGGTGGTTTTCCACACCGGAGTAGCCCTTACCCTGGCCGCGCTTCACCACGTAAACCTGCTTGGCCATATCCACATTGAGGATCGGCATGCCGTAGATCGGGCTCGATTTGTTGGTGCGCGCTGCCGGGTTCACGGTGTCGTTCGCACCTACAACGATCGCGACATCCGCCTGTTTGAATTCGTTGTTGATGTCTTCCATGTCGTAAATGATGTCGTAGGGCACGCCGGCTTCGGCCAGCAGCACGTTCATGTGCCCCGGCATCCGCCCCGCCACGGGGTGGATGGCGAATTTGACGTCCACATCATTGGCCTGCAGAAGCTTCACGAACTCGAACAGTTTGTGCTGCGCCTGGGCCACCGCCAGGCCATAGCCGGGAGCGATGATGACGCTGGAGGCATAGCGCATCTGGATGCCGGCATCCGAAGCATCAGCGGCGCGCATTGTGCCTTCGATTTCCTCGTCGCCGCCCTCGGCCGCGCCAAAGTTGGAAAACAGCACGTTGGTCACGCTGCGGTTCATGGCTTTGGCCATCAACAGGGTCAGCAGGGTCCCAGCCGAGCCGACGACCATGCCGGCAATCATCAGCGCCGGGTTCTGCAGCACGTAGCCTTCGAAGCCCACGGCCAAGCCGGTGAACGCGTTGAACAGCGAAATCACCACCGGCATATCGGCGCCGCCAATCGGCATCGTCATCATCACGCCGTAGACCAGCGCCAGCAGGAAGAACACGGTGATCGTGAAGGCGCTCACGTCGCCGCCCTTGAGCACGGTGTAGACGCCAATCAGCACCATTACGGAGAGGATGGACGCGTTGACCTTCTGCAGCGCGGGGAAGCGCCAGGTGCCATTGACGCGGCCATCCAGCTTGGCCCAGGCAATCAGCGAGCCGGACAGCGAGATCGCACCGATCAGGCCGCCGGCCACCGCCATCGACAGCATGATGCTGCCATGGGTCTTGTAGCCGAACAGCTCGATGGCGGCGATGGCCGCCGCCGCGCCGCCGCCCATGCCGTTGTACAGCGCCACCATCTGCGGCATGGCGGTCATTTCGACAGACTTGCCCGAGCGCCAGGCCCAGCCAAAACCGACCGTCATGGCGATCAGCACCAGAAAGACGTTGGTGCTCAGGTGCGGTTTGGCCGCTTCGGCAACGTCAAAGACGTAGAGGAAGCTGGCCAGAACGGCCACGACCATGCCAATCCCGGACACCAGAATCCCGGAACGGGCCGTGACCGGGCTGGACATCCGCTTCAGCCCATAGATGAACAGGAAGGCTGCCGCAAAGAACGACAGCTCAATGATGAATTGTGCACTCATGTCGATACCGCCTTATTTCTTCTTTTCACTGGGCTTGAACATGTCCAGCATTCGCTCGGTAACGACATAGCCCCCGGCCGCGTTGCCGGCGCCCAAGAGCACACCGAAGAAACCGATGACCTGCTCCAGTGGCGTGGCGGCGTTGATCAGCGCCCAGGTGGCGCCGACCACGACGATGCCGTGGATGAAGTTGGAGCCCGACATCAGCGGGGTGTGCAGGATGGCCGGGACGCGGCCGATGATCTCGTAGCCAGTAAAGGCGGCGAGCATAAAAATGTAGAGAGCGACAAATCCGGTCAGCATGGGGTGCTCCTTACGCGTCCAGCGCCTGTTTGGTGGGTTCGTGACGAATCTCGCCCGCGTGCGTCATGCACGACCCGGCGACG
>JBDNBC010000112.1:0-3238 GCA_039768115.1 Oceanococcaceae bacterium | reverse complement strand
TCAGCAGTAGTGTGCACGTGTCCACCTGATTTCTACGTGGACACGATGCTCCTTGTCGGCAAAGACAGATTCAAGATGAGGTCGGCAGACGGTTACCAAGCTTGAGTCTGGCAACTCGACTCTCCGGCTCGAACACGTGCTGCGCGTTATCAAGGCGTTGGGTGGCGAACTCAACCTGAGCGGACTGTCGTCAGCCCCGGCTGATGCCATCGCCGCAAGGCCATTGTCGGACGCTGACCAACCGGCCAGACACGCTGTGCGACATCAGGCCTTGGATGAACTGATTGCCCAGGCCCGAGCCCTCAAGATGGGGCGCGAGTAGACGCACGCGGCGCCAATCACTGTGCTGCTGCCGCCCTGGCCAGTGATTCCTGCAGCCGCTGCGATTCTTTTTGCGCCTCAGCCAGGAGCTGCTCCCAGTCATCGGGCGGATGCCCGCTTTCCAGCATCTTGCGGAACACCCGGTAGGCGTCGTCGCTGCGCTCAAAGGCGCGTTTCGTATCTTCGTCATTCACCCAGGCGTAGACGATCACCTTGCTTGGGGCGTGGTAGCGGAAGAATAGTCGGTACTGCTGGAAGAACTTGGCCCGAAACCAGTGCTTGTGATCGACACCGAGCGTCCCACCCTGGCGGTATTCCGGTCGCGTCGGATCTTGCGGAATGACATCGAACGCCAGTTTGGTGATCGCGGCCAGCCGTTTGCTGGCGTTCTTTTTTAGGTACCCGGCCGGGTCCTTCTGCTTCAGGGTCTCGACCTGCCGCGCCAGCGCTTCGATCTGCGCCAGGAACAGTGGATGGGCGAAGACCGTCCAGCCATGAATGACCAAGGGTTCAGGCTTCCCTGCGCTCATTCATCGTCTGCCGACAGGGCGGCATCGAGATCGAGATCGAGATCGACGCCGCCGACCAGCGCCTGGAGGCGTTGGACGAGGCCGGCATCCACAGATTGCAGCCGCTCGGGATGGCGAGTGATGTCGGCGGCCAGGAAGCCGAGGAACTGACCGAGCACCGGGTCGTCACCGTCCGATGCCTCGACGCGCGTCAGCACCACCTCTCCGCTGGGGCGAATGGTGTAGTGGATCTTGTCGCGCTTGCCCAGCTTGAGGGCACGACGCACGGTTTCCGGCACCGTGGTCTGGTAGCGATCAGTGAGTGTGGATTCGACTTCGAGGGTCGCGGCCATGGCAGTCTCCTGCGGATCTGGGTTGATGCTTGAATGGTAATGCAGTCGCATTGTCTTATCAATGCAGTTGCATTACCTCCAAGGACGCCCGGCTCGAATGGGTGTAAATGGGTGTAAATGGGTGTGCTTTTGGTCGGAGCATCGGACGCGGATTCGATTCCCAAACCGGAATTGAACTGGCGCCGGAAAGCAGACGAGGTTGAGCGGCCTTTCCGGGCACCAGTCAGCCCGAAAACCCGCTTGATCGTCCACGGCCGCAGGGCGTACCGGCAGGCTTTCCCATCAGGTTCGCACGGGTTCGCAGCAGCGCGCAGCGCTTCGATTCCGTACTTTCAATAGTCGTTTGATGCGGGGTACCATCCCACCACCAAAATCAAAACCCCAGCCGTTCTCGGTTGGGGGTTTTTCTTGCCCGCTCGCGCCGGTTCCCGCGTGTTATCGAGGGTTTCCGCACGGGCCTTGCCAAGCGTGACAACTGCCCCGCCGCTGAATCGTGATTGACCAAGTGATCGAGGTCTAGAGCATTTTCGACTCAAGACCTGACATGCCCCCAGGATGCCAGGTCATCGGCTCCGGAAGATCGTTCAATTCGTAGCTGGTGCTGCGCCCGCCCGCATCCGATTTCCGCAGGACACCCCGCGCAAGCAGATCGTTGATGTCGCGCAGGGCCGTGTCCGGCGAGCACTTGGCGATGGCCGCCCACTTGCTGCTGGTGAGCTTGCCTTCGAACCCGTCGAGCAGCTTGTTCAGCAATTTCACCTGCCGCTCGTTGAGTGGTGTGGTCGCCCAGCGCTGCCAGAACCGCATCTTGGTCAGCACGGCGTCGGGTGTGTGCTGCGCCTGGTCGACAGCGCGATGGAGCGTGTCGAGGAACCAGGCGAGCCACTCGGTGACGTCCAGCGACCGTTTCTGGGTCTGCTCCAGGAAGTCGTAGTAAGCCTTGCGTTCGCGCTGGATCTGCGCCGACAAACTGTAGAAGCGTTGCGGGCTGCCGTCGGCGCGTGCCAGCAGCAGATCACCAATGGCCCGCGCGATACGGCCATTGCCATCGTCGAACGGGTGCAGCGTGACGAACCACAGATGGCCGAGGCCCGCTTTGAGCAGCGGCGGTTCGTTCGATGGCCCGTTCAGCCAGTCCAGGAAGCGGCTGGTTTCGGCCTCGAGGCGATCGGCGGGCGGCGCTTCGAAATGCACCCGTTGGCGGCCGATGGGTCCGGACACTACCTGCAACGGCCCGCTGGCATCGTCGCGCCAGCCGCCGACCTTGATCTTGGAAAGCCCCGAGTAGCCGGTGGGAAACAGTGCGGCATGCCAGCCGAACAGACGCTCCCGCGTTACCGGGGCCTGGCAGTTGGCCGTGGCATCGAGCACCATCTCGACCACGCCCTCGACGTGCCGATCGACCGGCGCAAGCGCGCCGATGTCCACGCCCAACCTGCGCGCGATGGACGAGCGCACGGACTCGACATTGAGCTGCTCGCCCTCGATCTCGCTGGTCTTGACCACGTCTTCGGTCAGTGCCGCAAGACTCGCCTGATCACGCAGGGCCATGCCCACGTCGGCCAGACGGCCCATTAGGAGCCCCTGGGCGCGACTGACCTCAGCCATGTAACCGACCAGCGCCGCCAGGTCGAAGCGCCAGTTCGGCCAGTCACTGGCCTGCCAGATGTAGTTGTAATCGCCGCCATTCATGCGGAGATTATGGGTCGCAATCCCCGCACGCGCACACTATTCGCCGCACAGAATGCGGCGACAAGGGTCACTATTCGCCGCGCGGCGGGCCGCATGGTAAGACCTTTTCAATTTCGGATATTGCGACTATTCGTTTATTTCGTTTGTGCTTCTCCCCATGATGCATGCTGTTTGAAGCGCCCAGGAGGCTGCCATGACCACACGCTCTCCCACCCATTCGTTGCCGACGGCCGAAGAAGTCGCCATCGCCCGCGAGAGCGGCCGGGCGCTGTCCGCCTTGCTGCAGACCCGCGCGCAAACCCAGCAGATCGAGATCTTCGACGACAAGGGCGCGTCCCATCCAGTTCGCGTCCCGATGTCGGC
>JBDNBC010000111.1:0-18377 GCA_039768115.1 Oceanococcaceae bacterium | reverse complement strand
CGGGCACCGACGCCTGCGACCTGGAAGAAGGCTGCCTGTCGGTTCCCGGTGCCCAGGAGAAGGTGCGGCGCTACACCCGCATTCACGTGCGCGCGCTGGACCGCGACGGCAAACCGCTCGAGTTCGATGCCGACGGCCTGCTCGCGCATTGCATCCAGCACGAAATCGACCATCTCGACGGGAAGCTGTTCGTGGATTACCTCAGCCAGCTCAAGCGCAACCGCATACGCAAGCAGATCGAACGCGACCTGCGGCGGCGCTGACCCCGTGCGCATTGTCTTTGCGGGGACCCCGGAGTTTGCCGCGGGGCCGCTGGAGGCCCTGATTGACGCCGGCGCCGATGTCGTCGGCGTGCTGACCCAGCCGGACCGGCCGTCGGGCCGCGGACGCAAGGTGTCGCCGAGCCCGGTGCGGCTGTTGGCGCAACGTCACGGCATTCCCAACGCCACCCCATTGTCGCTGAAAGACGCGGCCGCCCAGCAGGCGCTGGCAGCCTGGGAGCCTGACGTGCTGGTGGTCATCGCCTACGGCTTGCTGTTGCCGCCGGCGGTGTTGCAGATCCCGCCGCGGGGCTGCGTGAATGTTCACGCCTCGCTGTTACCGCGCTGGCGCGGCGCGGCACCGATACAGCGGGCCGTCGAAGCCGGCGACACCATCACGGGGCTGTGCCTGATGCAGATGGACGCGGGGCTGGACACCGGCCCGGTGCTGGCCGAGGAGCGGCTGGCCATCGGCCCGGACATGACGGCGGGGGAGCTACATGATGCGTTGTGCGCACGCGCCCGGGCGCGCCTGCCGGGCTGGATGACGCAGTTTGCCGCCGGGGATCTGGCCGCGATTACGCAACCCGAGGACGGCGTCAGCTATGCGCACAAATTGACCAAGGCCGAGGCCCTCCTGGATTTGTCTGCCTCGGCGGTGACGCTCGCGCGGCGGGTCCGCGCCTTTGACCCCTGGCCGGTCGCGACCGTGAGCCATCGCGGGGAGAGGCTGCGCCTGCTCGGCGCGGCGCAGGCGCTGGCGATGCGCGTTCCGGATGCGCCGGGCACCGTGCTGTCGCTGGCCGCGGACGGTGTTCGTGTCGCCACAGGCGAGGGGGTTCTGTGCGTGCCGGAAATGCAGTGGCCGGGGCGCAAGCGGATGGCCGCCGCACAGGCACTGCAGAGCCGTGGCCTCGCCATTGGCGACGTGCTCGGTGACGGCGGCGGCCATCGCGCCGTGGAGATGGCGTCATGACCCCGATCGACCCCTGGCAAACCGCGCGGCCGCGCGGTACGGCGTCAGCGACGCCACGACCAAGCGGTCCGCGGGATCGCAGTCCGGGCGTGGCCAGCCGTCGGCTGGCGGCACATGCGCTGGATGCCGTGCGCCGGGGTGTGGCCTTGCCGGAGGCCCTCGCCCGGCATACCGACGCGGCGCTCGGGCCGGCGGACCGGGCTTTTGCCCGCCGTCTGGCGCAGCAGGTGCTGCTGCAGCGTAATCGTCTGGATGCGCGGCTGGCACCGGCGCTCCAGCGTAAGCCCAAGCCGTCCTGGGTGCGCGAGTTGCTGCTGCTCGGGCTGGTCCAGCTGGAGATGCCGGATGTCGCGGATCACGCGGCGGTGTCGGCGACCGTGGAGGCGGCGCCGCCGCCCTTGCGCGCTCTGCTGAATGCCATCCTGCGCCGGGCCGCGCGGGGCGACCTGCCAGTGCCCGATCATCGCGGGGTGCAGGCGCAGGCGTTGGCCGCGGGGCTGCCGGAATGGCTTCTGGTCCAGCTGCGTGCGGATTGGGGTGATGCCCGTGATGGCGTCCTCGCCGGCAGCAATCAACCGCCGCCGCTGGGGCTGCGCGTGAATCTTCAGCGCACCACACGGGCGGACTATCAGCGCCGGCTGGACGCCGGGGGCTGGGCTTCCGAGCCGGTCGGCGAGGCCGGACTGGTGCTGCCGCAGATGATCGACCTCGGCCAGTTGCCCGGTTTTGCCGAGGGGGAGGTGTCGGTGCAGAACGCCAGTGCGCAACTGGCCGCCGCCGCGCTGCCCCTGGCCCCGGGCCTGCGCGTACTGGACGCCTGCGCCGCGCCCGGCGGCAAGACGGCGCATCTGCTGGAAATGGAACCGGCCCTCGATCTGCTGGCCGTAGATGCCGACGCACAACGCTTGTCCGATGTCGAGGCCGGACTTGCGCGGCTGGGCCTTGGCGCCCGTTGCGAAGCGCGGGCGCTGGAGTCACTGGTCGACGAGCGCTTCGACCGCATCCTGCTGGATGTGCCCTGTAGCGCAACCGGCATCATGCGTCGCCATCCCGACATTCGCTGGCTGCGTCGGGCCGGTGATATTGGCCGTCTGGCCGCGGCTCAGGCCGCCCTGCTGGCGCATGCCTGGCGATTGCTGGAGCCGGGCGGGCTGCTGTTGTATGCCAGTTGCTCGATTCTGCTGGCCGAAACTGAGCAAGTTGTTGCGGCCTTCGTCGACGCTACGCCCGGAGCGACGGTGCAGCCGCTGAATCTGCCGGTCGGCGAGGCGCTGGCCTGCGGCTGGCGGATTCCTCCCGGCGGCGCCTGGGATGGGTTCTACTACGCGTTGCTGCAGCGCGAGGGTTCCGCACCGGTATGAAGATCATCATTCTGGGCGCCGGGCAGGTGGGCTCGACCCTGGCCGATACGCTGGCGCGCGAAAGCAACGACGTCACCGTGGTGGACATCAATCCGCAGTTGCTCGCCGAGTTGCAGGATCGTCTGGATATTCGCAGCGTACAGGGCTTCGCGTCCCACCCCGAGGTGCTGATCCGGGCGGGCGCGCGCGATGCCGACATGCTGATCGCCGTGACCGACAGCGACGAAACCAACATGGTGGCCTGTCAGGTGGCCTACACGCTGTTTCAGACGCCGACCCGGATTGCGCGGGTGCGCTCGGGTGAATACCAGAGTCACGCAGCCGTGCTGTTCGCCGACGATGCGATTCCGGTCAACATGCAGATCAGCCCGGAACAGCTGGTCACGGACTATTTCGTCCGCCTCGTCGAATACCCCGGTGCGCTGCAGGTGGTGGACTTTGCCGAGGGCCGGGTGCGGCTGGTGGGCGTGCGCGCCTACTACGGCGGCCCGCTGGTCGGGCAACAGCTGCGCGAGCTGGCGGCGCACATTCCCGGCGTGGACAGCCGGGTGGCGGCCATCTATCGCCGGGGTCAGCCGATCATCCCTGAAGGCGACACCCTGATCGAGGCCGAAGACGAAGTTTTCTTCGTTGCGGCCGCGCCGGACATTCGCAAGGTCATCGCCGAGTTGCGCAGCACCGATGAGCCGGTCCGTCGGGTGGTCATTGCCGGTGGTGGCAATATCGGTTTTCGCCTGGCGCAGGCGCTGGAGCAGAAGTGCCGCGTGCGGCTGGTGGAGCAGAACCGGGACCGCGCCCGTTATCTCTCCGAGCATCTGGCCAACACCATCGTTCTGGTCGGGGATGGCGCCAACGAAAGCATGTTGCTCGACGAGAATATCGAGAACACCGATGTGTTCATCGCGGTTACCAACGATGACGAGGCCAACATCCTCTCGGCCATGCTGGCCAAGCGCCTGGGTGCGCGCAAAGTGATGTCGCTGATTAACCGCCCGGCCTATCTCGATCTGGTGGAAGGGCATGTCATCGATATTGCCGTTTCGCCCCAGCAAAGCACCGTCAGTGCCTTGTTGTCGCATGTGCGCCGGGGTGATGTGGCGCGTGTGCACAGTTTGCGACGGGGGGCGGCCGAAGCACTCGAAGCGATTGCCCACGGTGATCAGGGCAGCTCCAAGGTCGTCGGGCGGCGGATTGACGAGATCCCTATGCCCAAGGGCACCACCATTGGCGCCATCGTGCGTGGCGACAAGGTGCTGATGGCGCATCACGACACGGTCATTGAGGCCGAAGATCACGTGATTCTGTTCATCGTTGATCGCAAACACCTGACCGAAGTCGAGCGCCTGTTTCAGGCCGATCCGCGCTTCCTGTGAACGAGAACCTGTTGCGCGCGCTGCGCTCGCATCCCTTTGCCGGTGTGCAGCGCGTGCTGGGTGCGCTGCTGATGCTGTTCTCGATGACGCACCTGATACCACTGGGCATTGCGCTATTTGACGGTGCGGCCGTTGAGGCTTTTGCGGCGGCCTTTGCCCTGACGCTGTTCACCGGGGTCATGGTCTGGCTCCCGGTACGCGGTCTGGAGCGCGACTTGCGGCTGCGCGATGGTTTTCTGGTGGTCGTGGCATTCTGGACGGTACTGGGCCTGTACGGTGCCTTGCCGTTCATGGCCATGCCCGGCGGCATGGTGTTTACCGACGCCGTATTCGAATCAGTGTCGGGCCTGACCACGACCGGTGCCACCGTGATCATTGGCATCGACGAGCTGCCTCTGGCCGTCAAGTACTACCGCCAGCAGCTGCAGTTGCTCGGCGGTATGGGGATCATCGTGCTGGCGGTGGCCATCCTGCCGATGCTGGGTGTCGGGGGCATGCAGCTCTACCGTGCGGAAACGCCAGGCCCGATGAAAGACACCAAGCTGACACCGCGCATCACCGAGACGGCCAAGGCACTGTGGGAGGTATACATGGGCCTCACGGTGCTCTGCGCGCTGGCCTACTGGGTGGCGGGCATGACGCCGTTTGACGCGTTGATGCATTCCTTCAGCACCATTTCCACCGCCGGATTCTCCAGCTATGACGCGAGCATCGGCCACTGGGACAGCCGAGCCATCGAGTGGGTCGCCATCGTCTTCATGCTTGTCGGCGCAATTAACTTTGGTCTGCACTTCGCGGTCGCGCGTACCGGCAGCCTGTCCGGCGTACTGCGCTACTGGCAGGACCCGGAAACCCGCGCCATGCTGCAGATTTACGGCGTCATGGTGGTGGCTACCGCAGCCCTTTTGATCGTGCATCGAGTCCATGGCAGCTTCGGTGAGAGCCTGACCAGGGCCGCATTTACCGTGGTCTCACATGCGACGACGACCGGGTTTGGCCTCGCCAGTTACTCCTCCTGGCCGACCGCGCTGCCCTTCCTGATGATTCTGGTGAGCTTTCTTGGTGGCGTCGCTGGCTCGACGACGGGGGGGCTGAAAATTATCCGCGTACTGCTGCTGACCAAGCAGGGCACGCGCGAAATCAATCGTCTGGTCCATCCCCAGGCCGTGGTGCCGGTGAAACTCGGGCGGCGCGCCATTCCCAACACGGTGATCGAGGCGGTGTGGGGGTTTTTCTCGGTCTATGCAGCGATCATGGTGGCCATGACGATCCTGTTCATGCTGAGCGGCTTTGACCAGGTGACGGCATTCAGTGCGGTGGCCGCTACGCTGAATAACCTGGGTCCGGGCCTGGGTGAGATCAGCTCCAGTTTCGCGTCGGCTCCCGGTCCGGCCAAATGGCTGGGCGTGTTCGGCATGCTGCTGGGACGACTGGAAATCTTTACCTTGCTGGTGGTGCTGACACCGGCGTTCTGGCGGCGGTAGCGCGATGACTGCATCGACCATGCGGGCCCGGCTGGAAGCGGTGTTTGCAGCGCACCCCGAGCGTGCCGAAACGGCCCTTGCCCTGGCCCAGTTGTGCCTGCGGGAGAAGGACTATGCCGCGGCGCGGGAATACGCGCGTCAGGCGGTGGCGCGGCAGCCCGAGTACTCGGCGGCGTTGCTGGTAGGTGGGCAGGCGGCACGCGGCATGGGCGAGGCTGACGACGCGCGGACGTGGTTTACTCGCGCACGGGAAGCGGCGCAGGCCCACGGTGACAAGCAGATCGAGCGGCAAGTAGCGGTGTTTCTGAAGCGAAAGGATTCCTGAGCGATGAGCGTGTTTACCCCCGTGTCGGCAGAAGAGCTGTCGACTTTCCTGACCCACTACCGGGTCGGTGAACTGATCGAATACACCGGTATCGCCGAGGGCATCGAGAACACCAATTTCTTTGTGCGCACGACCACCAATCGCTTTGTCCTGACTCTGTTTGAGCGCACGCCTGCGCAGGACCTGCCGTACTTTCTCGCGGTGATGGAAAGCCTGGCCGATGCGGGCCTGCCCAGCGCCGCGCCGGTGCATCGCCGCGATGGTGAGGTGCTTGGTGAGCTGAACGGCCGTCCGGCGGCGCTGGTGGCGCGATTGTCCGGCGGCGGAGTGGTGGTGCCCAATGCCCTGCAGGTCTCCCAGCTGGGGGCGGTGATGGGCCAGATGCATCTGGCGCTGGGAGATTTCACCCCGCAGCGCCCGAGCGACCGGGGGCTGGACTGGATGCAGCAGGTCGCCGCGCAACTCCCGGCGCAGCTATCCGACGACGAGCGCGCGTTGCTGACAGACGAGCTGACGGTGCAGCAGGCTGCACCCTGGGCCAGTCTGCCGCGCGGCGTCATTCACGCGGACTTGTTCCGTGACAACGCTCTGTTCGACGAGGATCGCCTCACCGGACTGATCGATTTCTATTACGCTTGCGATGGCGCATGGATTTATGACCTGGCTGTCAGCTTCAACGACTGGGTGCTCAATGCCGGCCATCCAGCCACGGGCCTGATCGCGCGGGCGCTGCTGCAGGCCTATCAGCAGGCCCGGCCGCTGGAGCCCGCGGAGCGTGGCTTGTGGAACCTCGCCTTGCGCCGGGCCGCGCTGCGGTTCTGGCTCTCGCGGCTGCAGGACTGGCATTTTCCGCGCGGCGGCGAGCTGACCTACCGCAAGGATCCGGGGGATTTCGAGCGGCTGCTGCGCTGGCATCGGCACCACGACGTGCCCCTGTGATGTCTGTTGTCCACAGCGCAATGTCGGTGGCAGGGCACATCAACCGGGTGCTGTTTGGCATCGCCGCGGCCTGCCTGCTGGCCATGGCGGTGCTGCTCGCTGTGCTGGTAGGGCTGCGTTATGGCCTGGGCATGAGCGTGGTGACCTTGCAGGAGATGGTGATGTATCTCCACGCGCTCGTGCTGGCGCTGGGGTTGGCGGGCGCCTGGCAGAGCGGGGCGCACGTCCGCATCGACATCCTCTACCGGAGCCGGCCGGTGCGTTGGCAGCGACGGGTGGAGCGTGTCGGGATGGCCCTGCTGGCGGTGCCCTTTGCCCTGTTCATCCTGTGGAGCTGCGCGGAGTACGTCGCGGTCGCCTGGCAGCGTCAGGAGGGATCAGCGGAGCCGGGGGGGCTGGCCTATCTGTGGTTGCTGAAAACGCTGCTGCTGGTGTTCCCCGTGCAATTGCTGCTGGCGGTGCTGTGGCTGTGGCCACGCGCGCCGTTGCCCGGCGGAGATCAGCCCGCATGATGGCGTTGCTGATGTTTGTGCTGGCCTGCGCCGTGTTGCTGCTGGGCTTCCCCGTGGCGCTGACGTTGGCGGGCGTGGCGCTGTGGTTTGGCCTGGCCGGCGTGGCGTTTGGTGCCTTTGACAGCGCCACGTTGCTGGATTTTTCTTCGCGGCTGTGGGGGATATTCGGCAACGAAACGTTGGTGGCCGTGCCGCTGTTCATCCTGATGGGAGTGGTGCTGGAACGCGCGCGGCTGGCAGAAGATTTGCTCACGGCGCTGAGCGGGCTGGCCCGGGGGCGGCGCGGCGCGCTGGGGATTACCGTGGTGCTGGTCGGCGCCATCCTCGCCGCGTCGACCGGCATTGTCGGGGCGACGGTTGTCACGCTGGGCGTGCTGTGTCTGCCGGCGATGCTGCGCGAGGGCTACGCGCCAACCCTGGCCTCGGGCACGGTCGCCGCCGCCGGCACGCTGGGGCAGATCATTCCCCCATCGATAGTGCTGGTGTTGCTCGGAGATGTGCTGTCCTCGGCCTATCAGCAGGCGCAACTGCGCCAGGGGCAGTTCAGTACGCAGACGGTCTCGGTTGGCGACCTGTTTGCCGGCGCGTTGCTGCCGGGCGTCCTGCTGGTGGTGGCCTATGTGCTGTGGGTCTGGCTGGCATCGCCGCCGCAAACGACAGAGGCCGAAGCGGAATTGATCAAGCAACCGGCGAGCCCATCGGCCGCGCCAGAGGGCCCGTTGGCCCACGTCGAAGCCCCGCCGTTGGGCTTGGCGCTGCTGTCACCCCTGCTGCTGGTGTTGATGGTGCTGGGATCGATACTCGGGGGCGTAGCCACGCCGACCGAAGCCGCCTCACTCGGGGCGGTGGGCAGCCTGTTGATTGCCATCACCCGCCGTCGTCTGACCTGGCCACTCCTGCGCGATGCCGCGCACAGTGCGACCAACATGACGGCCATGGTGTTTCTGATTCTGATCGGCGCGTCACTGTTTTCGCTGGTGTTCAATGCCTACGGTGGTGATCATCTGGTGCAGCAGATGCTTACCGACCTGCCCGGCGGGCTGACCACGGCGCTGGTGGCCGTCATGCTGCTGGTCTTTCTGCTGGGCTTCGTGCTCGATTTCATCGAGATCACCTTTGTGGTGGTTCCCATCGTCGGGCCCGCGCTGCTGATGCTCGGAGCCGATCCGATCTGGCTAGGGGTGCTGCTGGGCCTGAACCTGCAAACCTCCTTTCTGACCCCACCATTTGGCTTCGCGATGTTTTATCTGCGCGGGGTGGAGCCCGCACAGGTTGCCACGGTGCAGATCTGGCGGGGGGCGGTGCCGTTCATTGTCATTCAACTGCTGATGATTGCGCTGGTAGCGACCGTGCCCGCCTTGGCCACGGCCTTGCCGGAGTGGCTCTACGGCGCATGAGCCTGGCCGACTGGCTGATGCTGACACTGGTCTGCGCTGCCGGGGCGACCAGTCCGGGCCCCAGCCTGGTGTACGTGCTCGGGGTGCGTGGCCGCCACGGGGAGCGTGCCGCGATTGTTGCGGCGCTGGGTCATGGGCTGGGTGTGGGCGTGTATGCCTTTTGCGCCGTCTTTGGGCTGGCAGCCGTAGCGTTGGCGGTGCCGGCGCTGCTGCCGCTGTTGGAGTGCCTCGGTGGTCTGTATCTGCTGTGGCTCGGGTGGCGAATGTGGCCGCGCGGGCGCGTGGTCGGGGCAGGAGTCGAGACGGCGGCAGCACCGCCATCGGCGTCACGCATGTGGTTGTCGGGTTTTGCCGTCGCGGCACTCAACCCCAAGGTCATGGTGTTTTTCGTCGGGGTGTTTGCGGCGATGGCACCGGCGGCCGCCGGTATACCGGAGCGCCTGGCAATGGTACTGCTCGCCGCGGTCATCGATGCGGGCTGGTATATCGTCATCGCCATGGCCGGCGGGGCGCTGGCCTCACGGCTGGCCCGCGTACCGGTTCAGCAGGTGCTGGCGCTTTTGCTGATGCTGCTGGGCGGCGTGGTCATCGGGCGTGCCCTTGTCGGCATCAGCGCCATGGTGGTCGGCGCCGGCTGAGGATGCCAAGGGGCCATGGCGTCAGGCGGCGCGCATCTCAGCGCGATGTTCAGCCCGTGACGCAGCGGCACTGGCGAGCTGTTTCAGGCTCGCTAGGTCGCGATACACGATGCGGCGACGGGCGACGCGAATCAGCCCGTCGGCCTGGAAACGACTGAGCATCCGGCTCACGGTTTCGGTCACCAGACGCAGGTGGTTGGCGAGGTCGCTACGGCCCATCGGGAGCACTACTGCGTCATCCTGACCGGGGGCCGGCTGTGATGACTTCGGCACGCTGGCTGTGAGGCGCTCGCGTACGTCGAGCAGGAACTGCGCGATGCGTTGCTCGGCCGTGGCTTCCGCGGCGAGTCGATGGCTGTGTGCGAGCGCCCGACTCAGCAGCGGCAACAGCAAGAGGCCATCGCGCGGATCGGCCGACGTCAACAGTCGTTTACGCCGTATGGCGCAGACGCTGACCGGGCCCAGAGCGGCCGCTCCGCTGAGATACGTTGGGCTGTGCAGGCTGTCGAGGGCGAGGATATCGCCGGGAAAATGGAAATCGCTGATGTGTTCGTTGCCGTCGCCGTCCAGGACGAATTGCTTGATGCATCCGCTGCGCAGCAAGTAGACATATGCGGCGGGCTCGTCCTGCCAGAACAGCATGGAGTCTGCGGGGTAATGTCGGTGCGGGATCGCGCTGCGTTTGCGTGCGTTCCACTGGGCGCAGTGGGTCGCCATCGCGCACCTCGTGCATTGCCAAGTCATCGTGATTCCCCTTGATCACTCTATGTGCTTGGCATTGTTGCCGGTAGGACCGCGTTCGGCTAGTCGCAAAGTCCGCACGGCGTATAGGGGAAACTACTCAGGTGTTCAGCTGATGCATCTGATGCAGTAACTGGGCGAGAGTGCGGGCGCCTATCTTGCGCATGACCCGCGCCCGGTGTTGCTCCACCGTACGCTGGCTGATTTCGAGATCAATGGCGATGGCTTTGTTCGCCTGCCCATCAATCATCCGCTCCAGAACGTCGCGCTCACGCGGCGTCAGGCTGTCACGGCGGGCGAGGATGTCGGCCCGGTCGGCCTGCTGCTGGCGATCAGCATGGTCCTGCGCGATGGCCTGCTGTATGCGCTCCAGCAGTTCGTCTTCATGAAAGGGCTTTTGCAGAAAATCGAACGCGCCCTCCCGCATCATCTGCACCGCCATGGGGACATCGCCGTGCCCGGTCATGAACAGCACCGGCCAGCGAAAGCCACGCCGGGCCATCGCCTTGAACATCTGCACCCCGCTCATGACCGGCATCCGCACATCCAGAATGACGCAGCCGGGCGTCTCGGGTGAGGCCCGCTCGAAAAAGTCGGCAGCGGAAACGTAACCCTCGCAGCGCAGGCCAACAGAAGCGAGCAGCAGCGCCATACTGTCGCGCACCGCATCGTCATCGTCGACGACATGGACGATCGAGCCCTCAGCAGTCGTGGCGTTTGACGTCATTGCGGTTCCGGTGTGCAGGGCAGCAGCACCTCGAAGCGGGCACCTCCGGCCGGACTGGCGGCAAAGGAGAGCTGGCCCTCATGGTTGTCGATGATCCGTTTCGATAACGCGAGCCCGAGCCCGAAACCATCGGTTTTGGTGCTGCGAAACGGCTCGAATACGTACGGGGCGACTTCCGGCGCAATGCCCGGCCCGGCATCGTCGATAACGAAGGCCACCCAGTCACTGCCGCGGGCGGAGGCCTGCAAGGTGATGGCCGGGGGCATGGGCAGCTCGGCCTGTGCGTCGGCGGCGTTGCGTACCAGATTCAGCAGGACCTGCTGGATTTGGAGCGGATGCCCGCGCAATGTTGGCAGCGATGCGGGGCGCGCGACAGACAAGTGCTGCCCGCGCCGGCGCAGCTCGGGGACAGCCAGCTCGCAGAGTTCGTCAAGCAAGGTGGCGCAGTCAATGTGTTGGCGGGGCGCTTCGGGTTGGTGCAGGGTCTGGCGCATCGATTGAACGACGGAGGCGGCTCTCTCTGCCTGCTGGGCGAGTTTGTTCAGCGTGTCGCGGATCAGCGCCGTGGGCAGCGGGGCATGCCCGGCCAGCCGGTGTGCGGCGCGGGCGTAGTTGGAAATGGCCGTCAACGGCTGATTGAGCTCATGCGCAATCCCGGCAGAGATTTCCGCGAGCAGCCCCAGCCGGTGGACGTCATCAAAGCTGCGTCGCAGCTCCGTTTCGCGCGCCTGAAGTGTGGCCTCAATGGCGTGACGCCGACTGATGTCGCGCATCAGCCCGATAAAGCCGGCGCGACCGTGCTCGCGGATTTCGCCTACGGACAATTCAATGGGAAATGTCTCGCCATTGCGGCGTCGGGCTTGCAGTTCACGGCCGATGCCAATGATCTTGGCCTCCCCGGTCCGCAGATAGTTGCCAATAAAGCCATCATGCTGGGCGGCGACCTCCGGCCCCATCAGCATGCGTACGTTGTTGCCGACCACGTCGTCGTTGGCATAGCCAAACATCTCGCGCGCGGCGCGATTGAACTCCTGGATGCAGCCTTTGGTGTCGATGATGACGATGGCGTCCACTGCGGCGTCCAGCACCGCTCGCCAGCGCGCGGCCAGAGTGGCATCGCCGACCGTGCCGGGACGGGTTGTTGTGAGTGGAGGCTGTGTCATGAGCCTGATGGCGAAGGCCAGGGCACAGTATGTCTCAGCCACTTGCCCGCTGGCGGCGCGGGCGGCGTCAATGTGCCGGGGTGTGGGTATCAAAGCAGCGCGCCAGGCTGCGCAATACGCGCCGACCGGCCGGTGTCGCCGTCCAAATGGCGCCTTGCCGGCGTAGCAGCTGCTGCGTTGGATCGATCTGCTGTAGGCGTGCGCAGGCGCGGTCGAAGTGGGATTCAAAGGGTTCGCCGTACTGCGCGGTCCAGGCCGCCGTGTCGATGCGCCGCAGGCACATCAGTTCCTCGATCACGGCCCCGGTGCGCAGGTCCTCGGCTGTCCGCCAGTAGCCACGGTGGGTGGGCAGCTCACCGCGAGCCAGGCAGGCGGCGTACTCGTCGCGCGCTCCATGATTCTGGCTGAGACAGGGACCGACGTCGCTTATGGCGCTGGGGCCGATGCCGAGCAGGTCAGCATTGTCGAGCACGGTGTAGCCCTGAAAATTGCGCCGCAGGCGCCCGGCACCCTGGGCCACAGCCAGGGGGTCGTCAGGTCGGGCGTAGTGATCCAGCCCGATGTCCACGTATCCGGCCCGGCATAGCTGCTTGCGGGCGTCGGCCTGCAACGCGATGCGCGCGGCGGCATCGGGCAGGGCGTGCTCGGGGATGGCGCGCTGGGCGGGAAAGCGCGCGGGCATGTGGGCGTAGGCGAACAGCGCGATGCGCCCCGGCTGTTGCGCGATGACCCAATCGAGGCTGTGATGCAGGCTGGCGGCGGTTTGCCAGGGCAGGCCGAGAATCAGGTCGAGGTTGATCTGGCGCAGGCCGGCGGCGCGCAGGTCGGCCAGTACCGTGGCCACCTGTTCGGCCGGCTGCACGCGGTTGATGGCCTGCTGTACTCGCAGATCCAGATCCTGCACTCCGACGCTGACTCGATTGATGCCCATGGCGGCCCAGGCGGCGGCGTCGCCGGGGCGCGCCTGACGGGGATCGATCTCGATGCTGATCTCGGGCTCCTCCCACTGCGGGAAGGCGGCATGGAGTGCGTCGAGCAGGGCGCGTAAGTCCGCTGGTGGCCACAGGTTGGGCGTGCCGCCGCCGAAATGAATCTGGCGGACCGGACGGTCGCTGGCGGTCAGTGCGCCGAGGAGCGTGATTTCCTGCTGGAGCAGGCCGAGCAACTCACGGTGGCGCTGAGGGCTGCGGCTGATCCAGCGGTGACAGCCGCAATAAAAGCAGGCGGCAGCACAGTAGGGCAGGTGCAGGTACAGCGAAAGCGCGGGTGGGACGGGGTCGTCGTTGGAGGCGCGCAGGGCCCGGCGCAGTTGGCTGGCGGGAAAATTCGCCGTGAATGCCAACGCCGTTGGATAGGAGGTGTAGCGTGGCGCCCGCTGCTCATCGGCATGCAAGGTTGCCAGATGCGTAATGGCCGGCGACGAGGGCCGAATTGAGGAGAGGCTCATCGGCCTCATCGTGCCTTGGGGCCGCCGCCAGGAAATTGATCTGGATCAAGAACGGGGCGCCAGGCTTTGGCCACACTGGTAGCCAGATATTCCATCGGCGCTCTTGCATGACCTCCTCTTCTGTTTCCCCACCGGGCTACAACGACACGGTTGTCCGCCAGTTTGCGCTGGTGACAGTGCTGTGGGGCGTGGTCGGAATGGCCGTCGGCGTGCTGATCGCCGCGCAACTGCTCTGGCCGGCTCTGAATTTCGACGTGCCCTGGCTCAGTTACGGGCGCCTGCGTCCGCTGCACACCAACGCCGTGATTTTTGCCTTTGGCGGCTCGGCGCTGATCGGGACGTCGTATTACATCGTGCAGCGCACCTGCAAGGCCACGCTGGCTTTTCCCCGGCTGGCCAGCTTCACCTTCTGGGGCTGGCAGACGGTCATCGTGCTGGCGGCCATCACGCTGCCGCTGGGCATCACGCAGTCCAAAGAATACGCCGAGCTGGAGTGGCCGATCGACTTACTGATCACCGCGGTCTGGGTGTCCTATGCACTGGTCTTCTTCGTCACCATCGCGCGGCGCCAGGTCAGTCACATCTATGTCGCGAACTGGTTCTACGGCGCGTTCATCCTGACCATTGCCGTGCTGCATGTGGTCAACAATCTGGCCGTCCCCTTCGCCCTGACTAAGTCCTACTCGCTGTACTCCGGCGCGGTGGATGCAATGGTGCAGTGGTGGTACGGCCACAACGCGGTGGGCTTTTTCCTCACCGCCGGCTTCCTGGGGATGATGTATTACTTCGTGCCCAAGCAGGCCGGGCGGCCGATCTACTCCTACCGCCTGTCGGTGGTGCACTTCTGGGCCCTGATCTCGATCTACATGTGGGCAGGCCCGCACCACCTGCACTACACGGCGCTGCCGGACTGGGTGCAGACCTTGGGCATGACCTTCTCGCTGGTGCTGCTGGCCCCCAGCTGGGGTGGGATGATCAACGGGATGATGACGCTGTCCGGGGCCTGGCACAAACTGCGTGAGGATCCGATCCTGAAGTTCATGATCGTGTCGCTGTCCTTCTACGGTATGGCCACCTTCGAGGGATCGATGATGTCGATCAAGACGGTCAACGCCCTCTCGCACTACACCGACTGGACGGTGGGCCATGTTCATGCCGGCGCCCTGGGCTGGGTGGCGATGATGACCATCGGTTCGCTGTATGCCTTGATCCCGCGGCTGTATGGGCGCACCGAGATGCACAGCGTGCCGGCGATCAATCTGCACTTCTGGCTGTCCACGATCGGCACCGTGGTCTACATCGCGTCCATGTGGATAGCCGGGGTCATGCAGGGCCTGATGTGGCGCGCGGTGGGTGACGACGGCACGCTGACCTACAGCTTCATCGAGTCGCTGGAGGCCACTTATCCCTTCTACGCCGTCCGCCTGCTGGGCGGGGTGATCTTCCTCACCGGGATGTTCGTGATGGCCTGGAACGTCTGGCGCACCGTGCAGCCCCAAACAGCGGAGCACGCCCGCCGCGCGGAGGTGCTGGCATGAGCCATGATCGCGTTGAACGCAATGTGGGCCTGATGGCGGTCCTCATCGTGCTGGTCATCAGCGTGGCCGGCCTGGTGCAGATCGTGCCGCTGATGCTGGTGGGCACGGGGACTGATCCCGCGCCCGGTATGCAGCCGCGCAGCCCGCTGGAAGTGGCCGGTCGGGACGTCTACATCCGCGAGGGTTGCTACAACTGTCATTCGACGATGGTGCGCACGCTGCACGAGGAAACGCTGCGCTACGGGCCCTATTCAACGGCTGGCGAATCGGTCTGGGATCACCCCTTTCAGTGGGGCTCCAAGCGCACCGGGCCCGACCTGGCCCGGGTCGGCGGGCGTTATTCGGACGAATGGCACCGGCTGCACTTGATGGGTCCGCGTGATCTGGTTCCGCAATCGAACATGCCTGGCTATCCCTGGCTGGCGCGGCAGCCGCTGGACGGCGACGAGGTGGCCGCGATGATGCGGGCGCTGCGCTTTGCCGGCGTGCCCTACACCGACGAGGACATCGCGGCCGCACCGGAGGCCGTGCGCAATCGCACCAAGATGGACGCGCTGATCGCCTTTTTGCAATCCCTGCGCGCCCCCGTAGCCGTCAAGGAGCCCTGAGATGCTGAGCGGAATATTCACCGTCCTGACGATGCTGGCCTTCGCCGCCGTCGTGTTCTGGGCCTGGGACAGCCGCAACAAGGCGCGCTTTGACGAGGCGGCCCGGCTGCCGCTGGACGAGGACGAAGTTCCGCCGGTCTCGCGGGCTACTCGCGCCGACAACGAGCGGGGCGACTCATGAGCCCGCTGATGTCCTGGGTGATTGCCATTGTCGTGATCGCCAATACGCTGGCCTGCATCTGGCTGATCTGGTGGACGGCGCGCCCACGCCCCGGCGAGGAGCCGGAAGGGGCCGAGAAGGAGCACGTCTGGGATGACGATCTGCGCGAGCTGAACAACCCGATGCCGCGCTGGTGGTTGAACCTCTTTGTGATTACGGTCGTGTTCTCGCTGGTCTACTTCGTGCTCTACCCTGGCCTGGGTGCTGTGCAGGGCGTGCTGGGGTGGACCTCGACGGCGCAGCATGACGCGCGTTTGGCAGAGGTGCAGCAGCAGCGCCAGGAGCATTTCTCGCGCTACGCCGGGGTGGATGTCGACGTGCTCGCCGCCGAGCCGGCCGCGATGCAGGCCGCCGCCCGGCTCTATGCCGACCAGTGCGCCGGTTGTCACGGGCCCGGTGCGGAAGGGGCGATCGGGTTTCCCAGCCTGCGCGATGGCGACTGGCTTTACGGTGGCGAGCCAGCGCAAATCCTGCACTCGATCCGCCACGGGCGTCGCGGCGTGATGCCGGCCCACCTGTCCCTGCTGGCGCCCGAAGTGGTCGAGGATCTGGTCAGCCTGGTGGCGCAGTGGGATCGCCACGGGCTGCGCGGTGGCCGGCTGACGGCAGCGCAGGAGGCCTATGCCCGCAGCTGCGCCGCCTGCCACGGGGCCGAAGCTCAGGGGAACACGCTGCTGGGTGCGCCGAACTTGCGCGACGGCGTCTGGGTGTATGGCGGCTCGCGTGATGCCATTCGCAACTCTGTGCTGTTTGGCCGTCAGGGCGAGATGCCGGCTTTTGACGAGCTGTTGGGCGATGTAGAGATTCACCTGCTGGCCGGCTACCTGCGCTGGGTCAGTGGGGCGGTGGAATGACGACGCCGCGCCTGGATGACTGGTCGCCTCGCGCGCGGCATACGGCGGTCGTTCTCTGGACCGGTTTTCTGGGGGCGGTGCTGCTGGTCCTGGCGCTGCTGTTGGCCTGGGATCACTTCGGCGCACTGGCCGAGGGGCCGGACTGGCCGCTGTTGAGCGGAGCCTTCCTGGTCGGCTGGGTGATCTGTGGCCTGATTGCCCTGATGGCGCTGGCTCTCGCGCCGCCGCCGCGCGCGGTCACCCGGCTGCCGCGCAGTGAGAGTACCGACGGATGGCTGTGAACCCGGCTGACGGCGCGCTGTATGTGTCTGCGCCAAAGATCTACGCCCGCAGCGTGCGTGGTGTCTATGCGCGCTTGCGGGTGCTCACCGCGGTGACGTTGCTCGGTGTGTTCTACCTGTTGCCCTGGTTGTCCTGGGACGGTCAGCCGCTGCTGCTGTTTGACCTGCCGGCGCGACGTTTCCATGTCTTTGGCCTGACGCTGGTGCCGCAGGACATGGTGCTGCTGACCGGCCTGCTGATCATCTCGGCGCTGGGTCTGTTCCTGTTCACCAGTCTCGCCGGGCGGTTGTTTTGCGGCTACGCCTGCCCGCAGACAGTGTGGACCGAATCCTTCATGTGGATCGAGCGGCTGGTCGAGGGTGACCGTCACGCGCGCATGCAGCGCGACAAGGCGCCCTGGGTGGCGCGTAACCTGTGGCGCAAGTCGCTCAAGCACGCGTTGTGGATTCTGCTGGCGGCCTGGACCGGCATCAGTTTCGTCGCCTATTTCGTGCCGATCCAGACCCTGCTTGCCGATCTGTCACGGGCCGAGCTTGGTGGCTGGCCGCTGTTCTGGAGCGCCTTCTACGGCTTTGCGACCTGGGGCAATGCCGGCTTCATGCGTGAGCAGGTCTGCCGCTACATGTGCCCCTACGCGCGCTTTCAGAGTGCAATGTTTGATCGCGACACGCTGATCATTGCCTACCACGAGCTGCGCGGCGAACCGCGCAAATCCCTGGCCCGGCGCACGGAACAGACCGCCGGCGACTGCATCGACTGCAAGCTCTGCGTGCAGGTGTGCCCTACCGGCATCGACATTCGCGACGGGCTGCAGTACGAATGCATTGCCTGCGCGGCCTGCGTGGATGCCTGCGATTCAGTGATGGACCGCATCGGCAAGCCGCGCGGACTGGTGCGCTATTCCAGCGCCAACCGGGATGCCGGTGGCCGTTTCCATTTCCTGCGGCCGCGCGTGCTGGGCTATGGCCTGGTACTGACCATCGTCATCGGCGTGTGGGCTGCCGCACTGTTCGGGCGCAGCGATCTGCAGATGGTGGTCATCGGGGATCGGCAATCCCTGGTGCGACAGCTCGCCGATGGTCAGCGTGAGAACATCTATACCTTGCGTCTGACCAACAAGAGCGGCCAGGCGCGGGCGCTGCGCCTCGAGGTGGTGGACGCTGCTGGCCGGCCCGTACGCGTCCAGCCCGATCGCTTCGCGCTCGGCCCGTCCGAGAGTGCCCGCCACAGCGTATCCGTGCGGCTGCAGCCCATCGAGCCGGCGGCGTCTCTCGGCTTACGTTTCCAGGCCTACTGGGAGGACGCGATCGATGCCCAACCCGCCGCCCATGCCGAGGGCCGCTTTGTGACCGGCTACCTCCCATGATTCGTCGCTGGCCCTGGGAGTGGTTTCTGGTGATCGGCCTGGTGGTCGGAACACTCATCGCCTGTGTGGTCACCATCGTGATCGCCCAGCAATCCGGGTTCACCCCGATGGAGAACCTCGAGCGCGACCGTTTCGCCAACGTGCGGCCGAAGGCGTCCGCTCCATG
>JBDNBC010000110.1:0-6939 GCA_039768115.1 Oceanococcaceae bacterium | reverse complement strand
GTTGCTGCTAAAAGATGTGGACATAGACCAAATAAAGAATTAGTTAGTACAGAAGAAATGTGTGACAGAATTAGAGCTGCGGTTGATGCTAAAATGCTGGCTCATGGCGGCAGGCAGTTCCACGGCATCGTGGGCGGCGGCTTTGGCCGGCGCGGCCAGGCGCCGGCGCAGCGCGCTCAGGTCGCGATCCGCATCGACGATGCGCTTGCCTTCGCGGGCGGCAAAGCGCAGCTTCAGACGGTCGGGCAGTGACGCCAGATCGAGCAGATCGGCGGGCACCGTGTGCGCGAGTCGGGCTTCGAGGCGTTCACGAAAGCGGATGAGAAAGTCCGGGCCGGGTTCTACCTCGGCCTGTAGCGCGCGTAGTGAATCTGCCAGCGGGATCAGCTTGCGCCGATCGGCCTTGGGCAGGTTGCGCAACACGGCCTCCAGTTGCTGCTCCGCGAGGCCTGGCACCCGTCCGTCAAAATCCGCATGCTGCAATTGCGACAGGGCTTCCAGCGGTAGCAGAACGGTCACGCCATCATCCGCATCGCCCGGCGCAAATCGATACTTCAGCGGCAGCTGCTGCCCGCGGACAGAGATCTGCGTGGGCCAGGAATCCAGCAGCGAGGGCATCGGCCCCGCGGTGAGTTGCTCGCGGCTCCAGCACAGGGTGTCTGCGGGCTGGGTGGCCAGCCAGGACAGCAGTTGCTGGCGATTGCTGACATCGCCGGGAAGGTGCGCGTCATACAGCGCGGCGTGGCCTTCATCGTCGAGCAGAAGATCGCGTCGCCGCAGCCGTTCCTCCTCGCGGGAAATCGTGGCGATCAGCTGCCGGTTGCGCTGCAGGAATGCCGGCGGCGGTGACGCCCCCCAGCGGCCCTGCACCAGCGCATGGTCAATGAATAGCTGGCGCGCGAGCGGCGGATCATGGCGCGCCAGCGGCACCTGGCGCTGGCTCTCAATGACCATCCCGAACAGCCGGCACTGCTCGGTGCACATCACCTCGCCGCGCGCCGGGTCCCAGCGCGGGTCCAGCGGACTGCGCCGTACCAGCGGACCGGCCGCGGCCAGCAGCGCTGCCGGGTCCACGCGGGCGACGGTGCGCGCGAAGGTACGCTGGGTGCTGACTATGCTCGCCGCGAAAACCCAGCCCGTGCGGCATTTTTTCAGCGCGGACTCGGGATGGATAAACCAGCGTGTGCCGCGCGGGCCGCGAAACTCGCCATTTTCGTGGTGCTGGCCAATGTGGTCGAGCAGGCCCACCAGCAGCGCGCGGTGCAGGGCATCGACCGGGATGGCATCCGTTTCGCGCTGTCGGGCAAAGCCGGCGGCGCGCAACTCCCGGTGGATCTGGTGCACCAGATCCTGCCACTCGCGCACCCGGCGCGGGTTGAGGTAGTGCTCCTTGCACCAGCGCTCGAAGGCCCCGCGGCCCAGCGAAGCCCGTTGCTCCGCGATGGCCCGGTACATCGCCAGCAGGGTCGCGAAGTCGGACTGGCTATCGCGCCAGGGCGCATGGCACTGCCGGGCCGCGGCCCGGTCCTCTGGGGCCACATCGCGCACATCTGGCATCGACAGCGCACTGACCACGACCACGGTGGCATCAAGGCAGTGCATTCGCTCGGCTTCCAGCAGCATGCGCGCGAAGCGCGGCTCGACCGGCAGGCGGGCCATGCGTCTGCCGGTGCAGGTGGGGCGGCCATCCTCCCGCAGCGCCTGCAGTTGCTGGAGCAGACGGCGGGCGTCGCGTAGCAGGCGACTGTCGGGCACATCGACGAAGGGGAAGTCCTCGGCGTCGCCGAGCCGGCGATCGGCCATCTGCAGCACCACGTCAGCGAGGTTGCTGCGCAGAATTTCCGGCGGAGTTTCCGTTGGTCGCGAGGCGAAATCGGTGTCATCGAACAGGCGCAGGCAGATGCCGGGCGCCAGGCGCCCGCAGCGACCGGCGCGCTGCAGCAGGGCATCCTGCGCGACCGGCTCGATTGCCAGGCTTTGCAGCTGGCTGCGCGGGGAAAAGCGGGCGATGCGCGCCAGCCCGGAGTCAATCACGTAGCGAATGCCCGGCACCGTCAGCGAGGTTTCCGCAACATTGGTGGCCAGAATGACGCGCCGCCCCTCGCGCGCCGGGTTGAAAATGCGCTGCTGCTGGGCCGCCGGCAGCCGCGCATAGAGCGGCAGGAATTCCGCGTCGCCGTAGCGCGCCAGTTCCGGCCGACGGGGCAGGGCATCGCGCAGGTCGCGAATTTCGCGCTCTCCCGGGAGAAATACCAGCACATCGCCCGGCGCGGTTTTCCAGAGCTCGCGCAGGCCTTCGGCAATGCCGGTGGTCAGGTCGCCACCGGGCGGCGGGCGATACCGGATATCCACCGGGTAGCTGCGGCCTTCGACCGAAAACACCGGGGCATTGTCGAAGTGGCGTGAGAACTTCTCCGCATCGAGCGTGGCCGAGGTGATGATCAGCCGCAGGTCCGAGCGCGTGCGCAGCAGCCGGTGCAGGCAGCCCAGCAGGAAGTCGATGTTGAGGCTGCGCTCATGGGCCTCGTCGAGAATGATGGTGTCGTAGCGCGCGAGCGTGGGGTCGTGGCGCAGTTCGCTGAGCAGGATGCCGTCGGTCATCAGCTTGACGCAGGTTTGCTCGGAGACCGCCTGTGCGAAACGCACCTGCCAGCCCACCTCGGCACCGACCGGAATCTGCATTTCGCTGGCGATCCGCTCGGCCAGCGTGCGCGCGGCGAGGCGTCGCGGCTGGGTATGCGCGATGGACCGGCGCCCGGCGTGCAGGGCCAGTTTGGGCAGCTGGGTGGATTTTCCCGAGCCGGTGGCGCCGCAGACAATAAGCACCGGATGCTGGCGCATAGCGGCTATCAACGCCTCGGCTTGTGCCGCGACTGGCAAATGTGCCGGTATGGCCAGCTGTTCGGGCCGAAGCGTGAGCTCTGGCGGGGTTGCCGGCACGCCGGCCGTGGCTTTGCTAGTTCGGGTCAAGACGCTGGAATTCGGCGAAGTGCGGGGCCAACGGCATACCCAGTGCGGGCGCATTCAGCGGCCCCAGACGGAAGCGGATACGACTGCCATCAACACCCGCTGCGGTCAGGATGGCGCGCACATCATCTTGACGTAGCGCAATACGCATCAGCGAGACTCCCTCGGGGCGTCCGAGGTGAACGGCGATCAGGCTTCCCGGTGCGACGCGCTCCATGTCACGGACGAAGGCGTCGAGCGAGCGGCGTTCACGCCGGGCCAGTGCCGTGGCCTCGTTGCGGTAGTACACGCGCAGTACGTCGTCGGACACGGGCGCCGCTGTCGCGCGCGGCGTCACGGATGGCCGGGGTGCGGGCGTGGTCAGCAGAGTCGGTGCGGGCGCGGGCATGGTCGGGACGGGCAGCGTCGTCGCGAGCGCCGACGGGAGCGGCGTGGGGCTCGAGGGGGGAGTCGATGGCGCCACTGTTGCAGGCGTCAGCGACGGGCGGCGGGGAGCCGCGGTTGGTGTTGCGATCACTGTCACGGTCGGTGATGGGCTCAGGACCGCACTTGCTCTGGGAACCGGGCTTGGGCTTGGCGTCGCCACGGCTTTTTGCGGCATTGCTGGCTGCGGCGTGGCGGATGCCGTGCCGACCCGCCAGTGTGCCGGCAAGACCGGCTGCAGGGGCGCGACCATGCGCTCGTTTTGACGGGGCTGCAGTGCGACCGTTGGCGTGGTGCGCGGCACCGCGGACGGGGTCGGCGACGGCGCGTCGGTCATGACCGGCACGGGGGCACGGGTGGGGTCGACAGACGGTTGTACGGTCGGCGGCAGGGACGCACGGGCGGATGGCGGCGGTGGTGCGGATGGCTCGACAAGGGTCACATCGGGGCTACCGATTACGGGCGGAATCGCAGGCGCGGCAACCGGCAACAAAGAAGGCGATGGCGAGGGTGTCAACGACGGCACAACAACGGGCGAGGCCACGGTCACGCGCCGGGCGATCAGCAGGCGCGGCAGGATCGGCTCCAGTGCTGGCAGGGCTTTGTCTTCGCTCAAGTCAATCGGATCGGCGGCCAAGCCCGCGACTACCGGCGCAGGCGGACGCTCCCAGGCCGGTAGGTTGGCTTCCGGCACGATCACGATCACCGGCTCGATCGGCGGCGGCGGAATGCGCCTGCGCGATGGCAGCTCCGGGGTATCGTCGCGCCGCGGTTCAACATATTCCGACGACGTGGTCCGTTGCGCGATACGGCTCGGTTCCGGCGCGGCGGCGGTTGTCGGCTCCGGGGTGCTGACTGGCGGCGTGGGTGTCGGTGCGGCAGTCGGTGCAGGCGTGTTGGACGGTGTTGGTGTGGGCGGTAGTGGCTGCCGCCAGTGCGCCGGCATCTCGGGTGCCGGGGGTTCGGCGTGGCGGGTCGAGGCGGAAGGCGCCGCATGGGCCGGGCTCGATAGCGCCAGGCCATTTGCCAGAATGAGGCCGGAAGCCATTAAGATGGCGCAACTGGCCAATATGTGGGGACGAGACATTGGGAGATTCCAGGGCATGGCGTCAGCAGCGCGATAGTGTGGTGGTCATGACAAACCGCCTAGCAATCGGCGCCGTCGTCACATGAAGTGGTCTTGCGTATTGTGTAACAGTACTATCCTCGTTGGTGCCGTGAGGGGCGGGCAATCGCAATGACCACAGCCGGAAACGCATCCGGAACCTCATCCGCGGTCACTCGCCTGCTGGCGTATGGCCTGACGGAAGTGGGCAAGGTGCGAAAGCACAACGAAGACGCCATTGGTCTCAATGACGCTGCGCGAATCTGGGTGGTGGCCGATGGCATGGGTGGCCATGAGGCCGGAGATTACGCCAGTCAGCGCATTGTCGAGGTGATCGAGGGTCTGGCGGACGGCGATCTTGTGAGCCGCGTTCAGGCCGTCGAAGAGGCGTTGCAGTCGGTCAATACCGAACTGGTCAAGCGCGGCAAGGAAAAGGGCGGCAAAACCATCGGCAGTACCGTAATCGCCTGCATTGCCGATGGAGCGCACTGCGTCATTGCCTGGGCGGGTGATTCGCGCGCGTATATTTTCCGGGGCGGCATTCTCGAGCAGATCAACGAAGATCACAGCTTCGTTGGCGAACTGGTCCGGGCGGGCACCATCACTGAAGCCGAGGCCGAGGTGCACCCGGCTGCCAATGTTGTGACCCGTGCTGTCGGCGGCGATTCGCGACTGTCGGTCGACTATCAGTACGAGGAGTTGCGCGTCGGTGATCGCATCATGCTGTGCAGCGATGGGGTCAGCAAGGAAATCCCGGCGCCGACCATCGCCGAGATCCTGGGCTCGGCCGCGAGCGCACAGCAGGCTTGCGAGGCGATGCGTGACCAGGTGTTTGCCGGTCGTGCCAGTGATAACCTCTCGGTCATTGTGATCGAGGCACAGGGCGACCCGACATCATGATTGAACGTAGCGACGAGATCGCCCAACTGAAACAGCGCTTGCACAGCTTGTCGCACCAGCGGTTCGCCGGTGAAATCGACAACGGCCGGCTGATCGATACGGTCAGCAAGGTGCTGCAACAGCACTGCGTCAAACCGGACACCAGCGCGACGCCGCAGCGGCCATCGGCGACAGCCGAAGACAGGCCGGAAGACTGGGATGACCTGGGCCCTGTTGCCAAAGCCGTTCTGGTGGCGATTATGCTGGTGGCGATTGGGTTGATTGTGGTGGGTGTCGCGCAGAGTTGAGGCGCAGGCTCAGGTCGCCCGCCACGTAGTGGACTATCGAGCCGTCGACGGCGGCTAGACGCAGCGCGCCTTCCGGCGTGATTCCCCGCGTATGACCAGTGATGACCTGGCGTCCGTCCTGCAACTGCACCGCGCACCCGGCCAGCGCATCGTGTGCGGCAAATGTTGATACCAGGTCATCGGGAACGCCCGCGCCAAATGCCGCCAACGCCGCGTCCATGGCAGCGATGACATCAGCGGCCAGCTGCGCGCGACACCAGCCGCTGTGGGGCTGCGCGGCGGCGAGGCTTGTCCAAGGCTGGTCGATTTCCCCGCAAATAGCCGGATCGGCGTCGGCCGATGGTGATGTCGATGCTTGCGCGGGAGAGGCGGGAACGCCGGTGTCGACGTCGTCGGTCGGGCGCATATGCACGTTGAGACCGAGGCCGATAATCAATTCACAACCGGCGCCGATTTCCCCCCGGCTATCAATCAGAATCCCCGCGATCTTGCGTCCCTCCAGCCAGATGTCATTGGGCCATTTGATGGTGGCTGCGACGCCCTGGCGGCGCAGAACATCCACCACGGCCAGTCCCAGTACCAGGCTCAGGGCTGGCAGGTGCGTTGGCCAGTGCGCGTACCGATGGCGCAGCGACAGCAGCAGGTTGTGCCCGTAGGGCGCGTGCCAGCGCCGGCCCCGGCGGCCGCGGCCGGCGGTCTGGTGCTCGGCGAGCACCACCCGTATGCCGGGGTTGGCGAGGAGGTGATCGTTGGTCGAGGCGCAACTGCGCAGAACGCACAGCCCCGGGAGGTGGCCCAGTGCCGGATGCACGTGACCGTCTGCGGTTTGCATCAGATCAATTCCGCCATGGAGGCAGTAGCCCTTGCCATGGCGGCGATCGATGGCGAGGCCCAGGCCGGCGTTATTCAGACGCGCCATGCGTTTCGCCAGGGCCGCCCGACTGAGCCCGAGAGACTCACTCAGCGCCGCGCCGGATACCCAGCTGCCAGACGCCAGCGCGCCGAGAATCTGCTGATCGATGTCATCGACGCGCTGCGGCCGGGAGCTCACGTGCGATCGGCCGGGGGGCGGGTTGGTCTTCGCAGCATCACGCGCTCGAAGCGCAATTCCTGACCGCGCCACACACGCCGGAGATTGTCGCGATGGGTCCAGATCATCAACAGCAGCACCACGGCGACATATGCGGTCGGGATGCTCCAGGCCCCGTGGGCGGAAAAGCAGGCGGTATGCAGCAGCAGGACGCTGTGCGCAAACAC
>JBDNBC010000109.1:0-20392 GCA_039768115.1 Oceanococcaceae bacterium | reverse complement strand
CTGGGCGCCGCCTTTGCGGTAATGCCCGATCAGCACGACTTTGACGAGGTTCGCGACGGCGATGAGGTGCTGGTCTCCGAGACGCAGGCCGCCACCGTCTTTCACGAGTGGGTGCCGCTGCGTTCACCGATCCCGGACGGGTCGGGGCAGTTTTCCGCCGCGCCTGGTCCGAACGTCAATCTGCCGGTGCCGCAGGGCGCCGATGCGTTGTTCGTCTACCGCGCGCTGGATTTCGGCGATGTGGCCGAGATCGTGCTGATTGACCAGCGCCGGCATCGCGATCCCGAGGCCCTGGAGATGCCGTCGCTGGGTGATCGTCAGTGGCAATGGATGCAGCAGACGCTGCTCGCCGCCCAGGCGCGCGGTGCGCGCTACAACCTGATCATCAACCAGCTCAACATGTCGCAGCTGGGCACCATCAACACCCCGCTCTACGACCAGTTTGGCGAGGCCCTGCGCGAGAACCTCGGTATCGACCCGCGCGGCCCGGAGCTGTACACGACCGGCTGGGGCGGTTTCCCGGACGACCGTCGCCGCCTGTACCGCTGGCTGCGCGACAACGGTATCCGCGACAACATCGTGCTCAGCGGCGACTCGCACGGCTGGTTCGGCGCCGACCTGACCGAAGACCCGCAACTGCCCAACTACATTCCGTTGACCGGCCTGTCGCCGCTGGCCGTGGTCGGTGTGGAAATGGTCGGCACCTCAATGGGCCGGCCGGGCGCGCAGGATGTGGTCGCCGACGAGCTGTACTGGGGCGCCAACGGCGGCCGCCAGGAGGCCCCTTTTGACGATGCAGCCACCTATGACAGCCGGTTTCGCCCCGCCGGTCGCGTGGCAGCGCTGGCGCTGGAAACCGCAGCCCAGGTCGCCAACCCGAATCTGCGCTACTTCAACTGGCACGACTACGGCCACACAATGGTGCACCTGCGCCCCGAGGCCGCCACGCTGGAGAACTGGACCTCCCCACAGCGCGAGTTGGCCGGGCCGGACTCCGCACAACTGATCGCCCAACATCGCTCGCCGCAGGGCAACCCCCATCTGCGGCCAGTGTTGTTGCCGCAGGCCGTGCGCGGCCTGCGCGAGGATGCGCCGCCTATCCGCGAAACACAGCTGGAGTCGACCGATGAGTCCGGGAATGACCCCGTGAGCACCGCATCGGGGTCCAGCGGTGCCATGGGCCTGGGTCTGGGCGCCATCGCCGTCGCGGCCGCACTGGCGCGGTCTGGAGCGCAGCATCAGGACCCGGCTGAGGAGTCCTGAACGCCGGGCTAGAACACGATGGTCTTGTGGCCGTCGATCAGCACCCGGTGCTCCAGGTGCCAGCGCACCGCCCGGGCCAGTACCTGGCTCTCGATTTCCTCGCCGCGCTCGATCATTTCCGCCACCGAAGTGTCGTGGCGAACGCGGACCACGTCCTGCTCGATGATCGGCCCCTCGTCGAGGTCGGCGGTCACGTAGTGCGCCGTGGCGCCAATGAGCTTGACGCCACGCTCATGGGCACGATGGTAGGGCCGTGCGCCCTTGAAGCTGGGCAGAAAGGAGTGATGAATGTTGATGCAGCGGCCGTCCAGCGCCTCGCAGAGATCGGCATTGAGAATGCGCATGTAGCGCGCCAGCACCAGCAGATCAACATCGGCTGACTCGACCGCATCAGCCAGCGCCAGTTGATGCTGCTCACCGCCATCGCGCTCGTCGACCGGTACATGGATGTAGGGCAGCCCATACCACTCGACCAGACGTTGATGATCGGGGTGATTGGAGAAGACGCCGACGATTTCTGCATGCAACTGGCCCGCGTGCCAGCGGTACAGCAAGTCGTTCAGACAATGGCTCTGCCGGGACACGGCAATCATCATGCGCAGCGGATCGCTCATGTCCCACAACCGCCACTCCATCGAGCGGGCGATGGCCACCGGCGCCATCGCATCGGTAATCTGCACATCGGTCAGATCCTCGAGCAGGCGCAGATGAATGCGCACGAAGAACTGCCCGGTGTCCGGGTCACCGTATTGCGCGGCATCACGAATGTCGCAGCCGATGTCATACAGACAGGCAGTGACGTCAGCGATGACCCCGGGGGTGTCCGGGCAGCGCAGCAGCAGAATCTTGTCGTCGCTCATGGGCGTGCAGAATGCCGATTCAGCTCGCCGGTGTCATGCGCAACAGCAACTCGCGTGACTCCACTTCGCTACCGGTGCTGACCAGCACCTTATCGACCGTGCCCGCGCACGGCGCAGCGACGACGGTTTCCATCTTCATGGCCTCCAGAACAAATAATGGCGTGCCCGCGCTGACCGTTTCACCAGCACTGACATTGACGCGCGTGACCAGCCCCGGCATCGGGCTGCCGATCTCGCCGGCCTCGCCCGCGCGGGCCTTGGGGCGTTCCTCGGTAGCGGCGGCGCCCTCTTTGGCCACACGAATCGTGCGGGCCTGCCCATTGAGCTCGAAAAACAGCCGCACCAGCCCGTCGCCCTGCGTCTCGCCGCGCCCGCGCAGCCGGATGATCAGCGTCTTGCCCTGGTCGATGTCCACATGCAGCTCCTCTTCCGGCCCGTGCAGGCCGTAGAAGAATGCGCTGGTCGGCAGGCGGCTGACATCGCCGTAGCGCGCGTCATGCTTGGCGAATTCGGTAAATACCTTGGGATACATCAGGAAGCTAGCCAGGTCAGTATCGCTGATGTCGCGTTCGGTCGCCTCGGCCGCGGTGGCGCGCGCCGCCTCGAGATCGACCGGCTCCAGTGTCGCTCCCGGACGTTCAGTACGGGCCGGCTCGCCGCGCAGGATCTTGGCTGCCAGCTGCTCAGGCCAGGGCTCGGGCGGCAGGCCCAGATCACCACGGAACAATTCAACCACCGAAGCCGGGAAATCGACCGGCACATCGGGGTCGGCCACCTGCTCCGACGTCAGCCCGCGCGACACCATGAACAAGGCCAGGTCACCGACCACTTTTGAGCTCGGCGTCACCTTGACGATATCGCTGAACAGACGATTCACATCAGCATAGGCCTGCGAGACTTCCGTCCAGCGCGATTCCAGGCCCAGCGAGCGCGCCTGTTCGCGCAGGTTGGTGTACTGCCCACCGGGCATTTCATGGCGGTAGACATCGGCCGTGCCGGAGCGGATGTTCGGCTCGAAGGGCGCATAGAAGCGGCGCACATCCTCGAAGTATTCGCTCATCTGGTGCAGATGCTCCGGGTTCAGGCCCGGATCGCGGTCGGTACCCGCAAGTGCTGCGGCAATGCTCGACAGATTCGGCTGCGAGGTGAGCCCCGACAGGCTGTCGAGCGCGCCATCGACGGCATCGCAGCCCGCCTCGACCGCGGCAAGCACGCTGGCCGCGCTGATGCCGCTGGTGTCATGCGTGTGGAAATGCAGTGGCAGGCCGACTTCCTGCTTCAGTGCGGTGACCAGATCACGGGCCGCGCGCGGGCGACAGACGCCGGCCATGTCCTTGATGCCTATGATGTGCGCGCCGGCGGCTTCCAGCGCCTTGGCCCTCTGCACGTAGTAATCGAGCGTGAACTTCGGTCGTTTGGCGTCGTGCAGGTCGCCGGTGTAACAGATGGTGCCTTCGCACACGGCGCCGGCCTCAATGACCGCGTCCATGGCCACCCGCATGGTGTCGACGTTATTGAGCGAATCGAACACGCGGAAGATGTCGATGCCCTCCTGCGCCGCTTGCTGCACGAAATAGCGAACGACGTTGTCCGGGTAGTTGGTATAGCCAACCGCATTCGCAGCGCGTAGCAGCATCTGGAAGGGGATATTCGGAATGGCCGCGCGCAACTGGCGCAACCGCTCCCATGGGCATTCCTTAAGAAAACGCATCGCCACATCGAAAGTGGCTCCACCCCAGCATTCCAGGGACATCAGCTCCGGCATCAGCCGTGCATAGTGCGGCGCGATGGCGACCATGTCGCGCGTGCGCATGCGCGTGGCAAACAGTGACTGATGCGCGTCGCGCAGCGAGGTGTCGGTAATGCGCAGCTGCGAGCTGTCGCGCAGCCACTGAGCGAAAGCCGCCGGGCCAAACTCCTTGAGCTGGTCACGCAGGCCCATGGGCGGGGCGACCTCAAGGTCGATCGGCGGCATGCGCGGCTCGGGCAGCGGCAGCTCGGGAAGCGTTCGCCCGCGCATCTCCGGATGGCCATTCACGCAGACCTCGCCCACAAAACGCAGCAGACGGCTGGCGCGATCCTTGCGCGGCGCGAAGACGAACAGCGCCGGCGTATTGTCGATAAAGCGCGTGGTTGCCTCGTTGGCCGTGAAGGTCGGGTGATTGATGACGTTCTCGAGGAACTGCAGGTTGGTCGACAAACCGCGTATGCGGAATTCGCGCAGCGCCCGGTCCATGCGGGCGACGGCATCTCCGGTGGTCGGCGCCCAGGCCGTGACTTTCACCAGCATCGAATCGTAATGCGGGGTGATGACTGCACCGCTGTACGCCGTACCGCCATCCAGGCGAATACCAAACCCGGCCGGGCTGCGGTAGGCCACCAGCCGACCGTGGTCCGGCGCAAAACCGTTTTCCGGATCTTCGGTCGTCACCCGGCACTGCAACGCGTGCCCATTGAGGCGCAAATCTTCCTGCGCCGGCAAGGCCGGACGCCGGCCCTCCGCCGGGTCGCCGATGCGCCCGCCCTCGGTCACCAGAATCTGCGATTTGATCAGATCCACGCCGGTGACCATTTCCGTCACCGTGTGCTCGACCTGAATACGCGGGTTCACTTCAATGAAATAGAACTTCCCGCTATCCACGTCGAGCAGAAACTCGACGGTGCCCGCATGGGAATAACCCACCGAGGCACACAGGCGCCGCGCCGAGGCACACAGCTCCTCACGCTGCGGGTCGGTCAAGTATGGCGCCGGCGCGCGCTCGACCACCTTCTGGTTGCGGCGCTGCACTGAACAGTCCCGCTCGAACAGATGCACGACATTGCCGTGCGTATCGCCGAGAATCTGTACCTCCACATGACGCGCCCGCTCGACCAGCTTTTCGACGTAAACCTCGTCGTTGCCGAAAGCCGCCGCCGCCTCACGCCGGGCGGATGCCATCTGCTCGGCCAGCTCGTCGGCACTGCGAATGACCCGCATGCCGCGCCCGCCGCCGCCCCAGCTGGCCTTCATCATTACCGGATAGCCCACCTTTTCGACCAGCGGCGCGGCCTGCGCCGGGTCTGCCGGCAGGGCCGCCGATGCGGGCAGGACCGGGACCTCGGCATCGAGCGCTGCGGTGCGCGCCGACACCTTGTCGCCCAGTGTGCGCAGCACCGCCGGCGACGGACCAATGAACGCGATTCCGGCGTCTGCACAGCGTTGCGCGAAATCCGGATTCTCGGACAAGAATCCATAGCCCGGATGAATGGCATCGACCCCGGCGGTGCGCGCGATACGAATGATGGCGTTCATGTCGAGGTAGGCCCCGACCGGGCTGCCCCCATCGCCAATGCTGTAGCTTTCGTCGGCCTTGAACCGGTGGAGGGCGAACCGATCCTCCGGCGCGTAAATCGCAACCGTGCGAATGCCCAGTTCGGCCGCCGCCCGCATGACCCGGATGGCGATCTCCCCCCGGTTCGCCACCAACAATTTATGCACTTTCATCGCTTCTTCCCGCTCCGGCCAGGCCGGATAGTGGTTGCAGAACTGTCGCGACGAATCATGAGACCGCCGCACCCCGGACGCCTCGCGCCGACCGCGTTAAGCGGCTCGCACAGGCCATGCCAGTGGTGCGGTCAGCTTAGCGCGCCCTCACGTCGCAAAGCATCCACCGCCTCCGCGGAGAAGCCCCACGCCTTGAGCACACTGTCGGTATCCGCCCCTTGCGGGCGGGACCCAAAGGCCACCTGCCCCGGCGTGCGGCTGAACCGCGGCGCCGGTGCTGGCTGAGTCATGCCGTCCACAGTGATGTACGTCTGTCGTGCCTGGTTGTGCGGATGCGCAGGCGCCTCGACAAAGTCCAGCACCGGCGCGAAACAGACATCCGTGCCCTCCATCAATGCACACCATTCGGCCTGTGTCTTGGTTTGAAACACCGCGGCCATCTTCTCCTTCAGGGTGGGCCATTGCCGGGAGTCCATTTGCTGCCCGAAAACCTGCGGGTCGAGCTGGGCCTTTTCGAGCAGCAGCGCATAAAACTGCGGCTCGATGGAACCGATCGACACATACTTGCCGTCAAGCGTTTCGTACACGTCATAAAAGTGGGCACCGGAATCAAGCATGTTGACCCCGCGTTTGGTGCTCCACATCTTCATCGCATGCATGGTGTGAAACATCGCCATCAGTACGGCCGAGCCGTCGGTCATCGCCGCGTCGACCACCTGGCCCTGGCCGGATTTCTGCGCTTCCAGCAGGGCCGCGAGCATGCCCATGACCAGAAACATGCCGCCACCGCCAAAATCACCAACCAGATTGAGCGGTGGCACCGGCTTTTCGTCCGCTCGCCCCACGCCGGCCAGCGCACCGGTCAACGAGATGTAATTGATGTCATGCCCGGCGGCATGAGCCAGCGGCCCGGTCTGGCCCCAGCCGGTCATGCGGCCGTAGACCAGCTTCGGATTGCGCTGCAGACACACATCCGGGCCCAGTCCCAGTCGCTCCATGACCCCGGGACGAAAACCCTCAAACAACGCATCGGCGCCCTCGACCAGCGAGAGCAATGTCTCGATGCCTTTGGCTGACTTCAGGTTGAGCGCGATGGACCGCTTGCCCCGCCGCGAACAGTCCGGCAGGCCCTTGTCGGATTTCACCGAAAAGCGCTCCACCGAAATCACTTCGGCGCCCAAATCGGCAAACAACATGCCCGCAAAAGGCCCCGGGCCAATTCCGGCCAATTCAATGATCTTGAAACCTGCTAAAGGACCCACGTTCTCTCCCTGAAACCTTTCAATCGGGTTTTCCACAGATGGTCACAGTTTTTTTGATCTGCAAAGGTGCTGACCTTCCGAAATGTGATGTTGCTATCACTCAACGGATGGGAACTCATAGCTGAAGCACCTCGGCCTTATTCATCTGTGCCCATCTGTGGAAACTATTCAAACAACTCGCCCTTGGCAGCCTTATCGACCACGATCTGCGGCGGCTCGAAACGCTCGCCGTATTTGGCGGCCAGTTCGCGGGCGCGGTCGACGAACTTCTGGGCACCGTAGGTGTTGATGAACTGCAGGAAGCCGCCGGTGTGCGGCGGCGCGCCGATGCCCATGATCGAGCCGATGTTGCCGTCAGCCACGGTGCGTAGGACGCCGGTTTCCAGGCACTTCAGGGTTTCGATGACCTGACGGAACATCAGGCGGTCCTTGACGTCCTCCTGCGGGATGCCGTGCTCGGGCTTGTAGTAGCGCTCAACAAGCGGCGGCCACACTTCGCGGCCCTTGCCTTCGTATTCGTAGAAGCCGCCGCCGTGATAACGGCCGCCGCGCTTGTGCTCGCCGATCATCCACTGGATTACTTCGGAGGTGGCCTCGCGCTCGCCCCACTTGTCCTTGAAGCCTAGGGCTTCCCAGGTTTCGGCGGCTTTGCGGGTCAGCTCCTGGCTGACTTCGTCATGCACCTGCAGCGGCCCCACCGGCATGCCGATGGCTTTGCCCAGGCTGTCCACCTGCACCGGGTGCACGCCTTCACTCAGCAGGCGCGTGCCTTCGTCGAGATAGGTGCCGAAGGTGCGCGAGGTGAAGAAGGCCAGCGAATCGTTAACCACGATGGGCGTTTTCTTGATCTGCTGCGTGTAGTCGAAGGCCAGTGCCAGCGTTTCATCGCTGGTTTTTTCACCGCAGATGATCTCCACCAGCGGCATCTTGTCGACCGGCGAGAAAAAGTGAATGCCGATGAAGTTTTCCGGCCGTGCGCTGGCGTCGGCCAGCATCGTGATTGGCAGCGTTGAGGTATTCGAACCCCACACCCCGTTCTCATCCAGCTGCGGCTCGGTCTCGTGCAGAATCTTGTTTTTGAGCTCGAAGTTTTCAAACACAGCCTCGACGATCAGATCACAGCCCTTGAGGTCGTCCATTGTCGTGGTCGGCACGATGCGGTCGAGGATCTGCTGCTTGGTCATCGGATCCATCTTGCCGCGCGAGATGGCCTTGTCGAGCAAGCCCACCGAGTACGCCTTGCCCTTCTCGGCGGCTTCCATGCTGATGTCCTTGAGGATCACCTGCATACCGGCACGGGCCGACACATAGGCAATACCCTGACCCATCATGCCGGCACCCAGAACACCAAGCTTCTGGACCTTGCGCTTGGGCACATCCTTGGGTCGGCTGGCACCCGAATTGATCTTGTTGAGCTGGAAGAAGAACGCGGTGATCATGTTCTTCGCCTCGGGCGTGCCGACCAGCTTGACCAGACCCCGGCTCTCCACCCGCAGCGCGGTATCGAAATCCAGCCGCGCCGCTTCAGCCGCACAGCTGAAGATTTCCGCTGGCGCCGGCATCAGGCCGCGGGTTTTCTTCACCAGCATGGTCGGCCCGACCATCATCACCTGTGCCATCTTCGGGCTGTTGATGTTGCCGCCGGGAATCTTGAAGCCCTTGCGATCCCAGGGCTGCACGGCCGCATTGGGGTCGCCTTTGACTTCGGCAATCAGCGCCTTGGCCGCGGGCACCAACTCCTCGCGGGATTCGACCGTCTTGTCGACCAGCCCGGCCTTCAGCGCCGCTGTCGGATCGAGCTTTTTGCCTTCCAGCAGATACGGCAGCGCCGCTTCAATACCGAGAAGGTTGGTCATTCGCACCACGCCACCGCCGCCGGGCAACAGGCCCAGCTGGACTTCCGGCAGGCCGACCTGGACCGACCGGTCATCCCAGGCCACCCGATAGTTACAGGCCAGGCAGATTTCGTAACCGCCGCCCAGTGCCGCACCGTTGATGGCTGCCACTACCGGAACCGGCAGTTTTTCCAGACGGCGCAGCTGGCCCTTGATGGTGTCCAGGCTGGCCATGAAGCGCTCTTCGTCACGGCCGGGCTGGAAGGCCAGCAAGCCATGCAGGTTGCCACCGGCGAAAAACACTTTCTTGGCCGAGGTGATGACGACGCCGGTCAGCCCGTCTTCCTTCTCCAGGCGATCAACGGTTTCCCCCATCGCCTGCTCATATTCTTCGTTCATGGAATTGACCGGGCCGGTCATGTCCATGGTGATCGTCACAATGCCATCGGCATCTTTGTCGTATTTAAAAACGCTCATGTTTTCATTCCGTAGTTCGCCCGCGCATCAGCAGTAACCGCAATTGGCGCAGGGCTTTAAGAGTTTCTAACCACAGATGGGCACAGATGATCACAGATGTGTTTTGGGATACGGGGCTCACAACCCACTCCCCGCGCATTCATCTGTGAAAATCTGTGTTCATCTGAGGAAACAAAAAATCAGCAACCCGTCAGTCGACGGCGCTACACGCGCTCGATAATGGTCGAGATACCCATCCCGCCACCGACGCACAACGAGAGCATCCCGCGCTTGAGATTGCGGCGCTCCAGCTCATCGAGCACGATCGACACGAGAATCGCGCCGGTGGCACCCAGCGGGTGCCCCATGGCAATGGCGCCGCCATTGACGTTGGTGATGTCGTGCGGGATGTCGAGGTCTTTCATGTAGCGCATGGCTACAGATGCGAAGGCCTCGTTGATTTCCCAGAGGTCGATGTCTTCCGGCTTGAGCCCGGCGGTCCTCAACGCTTTCTTCGCGGCCGGGCCCGGGCCGGTCAGCATGATGGTCGGGTCAGTGGCCAGCACCGCGCCGGCAACAATGCGGCCGCGCGGCGTCAGGCCGAGATCCTTGCCGGCTTTTTCACTGCCGATGATGACCGCGCTGGCGCCGTCAACGATCCCGGAGCTGTTGCCCGGCGTGTGCACGTGGTTGATCTTGCTGAGCGTGTTGTACTTGCGCAGGATCACGTCATCGAAGCCCATCTGCCCCATCATTTCGAAGGAGGCCTTGAGGCCGCCAAGCCCTTCCATGGTGGTATCCGGCTTGATGAAATCATCGCGCTCCAGAATCATCATGCCGCTGGCATCGCGCACCGGGATGACTGACTTGTCGAAGTAGCCCTTGTCGCGCGCCTGTGCAGCCCGCTTTTGCGACTCCATGGCGTACGCGTCCACGTCTTCGCGGCTCCAGCCTTCGAGTGTGGCAATCGTGTCGGCACCAATACCTTGCGGCACAAAGCCGGTTTTCATGACGAAGGCCGGGTCGGTGGTCCAGGGGCCGCCATCCGAGCCCATCGGCACACGCGACATACTTTCGACGCCACCGGCGACGACGAGATTCTCCCAGCCCGATGCCACTTTCTGGGCCGCGCTGTTCACGGCCTCGAGGCCTGAAGCACAGAAGCGGTTCAGCTGCACACCGGCCACGCTTTCCGCCCAGCCGGCATTCTCCACCGCCATCTTGGCGATATCCGCGCCCTGCTCGCCCACCGGCCCAACGCAGCCCATGATGACGTCGTCAACGTAGCTGGTATCGAAATCATGGCGCTGTTGCAGGTTGCGCAGCAGGCCGCCGAGAAGGTCAACAGGCTTGACTTCGTACAGGCTTCCGCCCTTCTTGCCTTTACTGCGCGGCGTGCGCACGGCATCGTAGATATAGGCTTGAGTGCTCATGTTCGTGTCCTTGAAAGTCAGAATGGGGATTGGCTTTACCTCCCCATTGTTCGCCTCAGACGCGACGACCACAATGACCTCACGATTCAATAATTGACATTTGGCTCCATCCCGCTCGGTATACTGACATCCCGACGGAAGGACCACGCCCGATCAACTTGTGAGCGACATCACCATTGCCATCCCCTTTGTGGCGCAGACCCTGATGGGCGCACGCCATTCGGGATATGACGTCCAGCGAGTGCTGAAAAGCTGTGGCATCGCGCCAAGCCTGCTCGCACGGCCACGGGCACGTGTTCCGCTGGACAGCTTCGTGCAACTTCTACAGACCCTTATGCGCCTGATGGATGACGAGGCCCTGGGACTGCTCGACCGACCCCAGCGATTGGGTAGTTTCAACCTGATCGCCCGCTCGACCCTGCATGAGACGAACCTGGGCGGCGCCCTGCAGTGCTATGTACAGTCAGCCAACGTCTTCAATGACGGCCTGATCTATTACATGACCCAGAATGGGAGCCAGGTGGTGTTCGGGCTGCGGGTCGGACAGGGCGTGCATCCGCGCAGCACCTATATTCTCGAGTCGGCGGTGATGACCGCGCATCGCTACTTCTGTTGGCTGTGTCGCGCCCGCATCGGCGTATCGCTGGTGGAACTGAATTACGCAGCCCCCGCCTGGGAAGATGAATATCGATTTCTGTTTTTTGGTGCGCCGGTACGCTTCAACCAGCCGGAGATTCGGGTGTGGATGGATGCCAAGGTACTGAACCTGCCGGTGCAGCAGGATGCCGAAACCCTGGCCAGCTACATCGCCCGCGCTCCACGCGACATGTTCACACCGGTGCGCAGCCCGCAGGTGAGCCAGCAGGCACGCCGCTACATCCTCGAGCAGATTCGCCAACAGCAAGGCGTGCCGCGTATTGATGCCACGGCGCAAGCCCTGGGCCTGAGCACGCAGACCTTCTGGCGGCGGCTGAAGGACGAACGCACCGATTACACCGCCGTGCGTACCCAGGCCCGCCGTGACACGGCCATCGCCCTGCTCGCCGACCCGACGCACAGTGTTGAGATGATTGCCGAGCGCCTCGGGTTTTCCGAATCCAGCGCGTTTATCCGCGCCTTTCGCCAATGGACCGGCATGACCCCGCTGGCATACCGCAAGGCCTGAGATGAGCTCTCCCGCGCCTGATTACCCGCCACTGTGCCCGCTCTGCAAACAGCCGTCGCTGACGCCCTACTTCACGGATGCCGCCTTTCGCGACAGCCAGGGGCGGGTCGGACCGCGCACCTATCTGCGCTGCGCGGTGTGTGATCTGGTCAGCGTCGCCGCAGGGCATCGGCCCTCACCGGCCGACGAGCGGCGGGTATATGACCTGCACGAAAACCACCCCGACGATGCCGGTTATCAGCGCTTTCTGAATCAGTTAATCGATCCGCTATGCGCGCGGCTGGGGGCGGCCCCGCGCACCATCCTGGATTTTGGCTGCGGGCCGGGTCCGGCACTGGCCGCCATGCTGCGCCGGCATGGCCATCAGGTGCATATCTACGATCCGATCTATGCCCCGGACCCCGCGGTGCTCGACAGACAATTTGCGGTGATCACCTGCACCGAGGCTCTGGAGCATTTCTTCCGTCCTCACCGCGAGTGGAATCTGTGGATGTCGCTGTTAGCGCCCGACGGCTGGCTCGGCGTCATGACCCAACTCCGGCCAGACGACGCCAATTTTCCCCACTGGCACTACCGGCGCGACCCGACCCACGTCAGCCTGTTCTCTGCGCGCTCGCTGGCCTGGCTCGCGATGGCCAACAATCTCACGCTGGAGATTCTCGGCACCCGTGTTGTCCTGATGCAGCGACGCCGGTCGCGACCGTGATCGCGCTATCAGCTCCGCGGGCGGCTGCCTGCCGGGACCGGCTTCCATCCCGCCATGCCCAGCACGATCAGACGCAACTGCCGCTCGGCCATGCGCTGCAGATCGCTGGTGGCGGCCTTGTCGCCGGTCCCGCGGTCGAGCAATTCTTCGATGGCCGCGACCATCGCGTTGACAATGAGCGCGCTGGCCATGTGCAGATCTTCCGCCGGCCAGTCCTTCAATGCCGGAAACCGCGCCAGCTCGATCGCCAGCTCACTTTGCACCAGACGCAGCTCACGGCGAATGGCATCGCGTATCGGTGCCGATCCACCGAAGCGCTCGGAGGCGATAAACCGGAACCGCTCGCGCTGGGCACGCACATGTTTGACCAGTGACTTGGCGACCGCGCTCACCTTGCCGCGGTTTTCGAGTACATCTGTTCGCACATCGGTGATGATCTGCCGCAGGCCGCGGAAGGCGTCGTCCACGAGCGCCTGACCCAGTTCCGCCATCCCGGGAAAATGCCGATAGAACGCCGTGGGCACAATGCCGACCTCGCGGGTCAGCTCGCGCTGTGACAATCCGTCAAAGCTCTTGTTGCCATCCATCAGCTTGAAAGCCCCGTCAATGAGGGACTTGCGGGTGTCGCCGCGCCCTTTGGGGCGCCGTGGCAGCAGGGAGCTTCGCGTCGTCATGCGCGCAGTGTAGCCGCTCGGTTTCGTGGCAGCCATGGCGTTGCGGCATAGGGCCTGGCCGCAGACAGCGCCCGATGAGTGGCGCTCAAGCAATCACAGGTGCACATCTGTTGACGCAGAATGTGAAACGCGCAGCCGTCGCGATACGCTGCCTTCGGCAGGACGTGCGGCGCGGCTACCGCCGGCGCTTGCTGATAATCTTGCTGCGATTCGACATTCGAAAAAAACAGGAAGAGACACCATGGCTGATGCCTTCGCCCACCCGCTTGCCCAGACCTTGCTCGATGCACACACATCGTGGGTGCTGGAGCGCCTTTCAGGGCCGGCCATGGCGGACGAAATCCGCGATTCCGTGCAACGCACGCTCGACACCTTACGACCGTTGAAGATCAAGGATCTGGTCAAGGGCAGCGACGTCACCCAGGTGGCGCTCAAGTACGCCTGCGATGTGCAGATTGGCGGCATCATTCCGGAGCTGGTCGGTGACGTGGCTCGTGACATCTACGACCACAAGATCCACGCCGAGACGACACTCAACGACTTGCTGCCTGACAACCGGTTTGCTGATTTGCGCGACAAGCTGCTCGAGCTCAAAGAGCTGCGTGATGTCATCGCCACCCAGGCCGTGGCCAACCCGATATTCGCCAAGCTCGTCGCCGAGCTGCTCGGCACCGCGATCCGTGACTACGTCCGCAAGGGCACGCAATTTTCGGCGCGCATGCCCGGAGCCAAATCGGCTTTTGCCATCGGCAAGAAGATGATGGAGCGTGCCCGTCCGGACCTAGGCGAAATGCTCGACGACAACATGCGCCTGTTCATCCAGAAGCAGACCGACGCCAGCCTGCGCGCCAGCGAAGCGTTCCTGATCGAAGCGCTGGCGTCGGAGGAGTTTCGCGAGGTCATCACCGAGGTCTGGGACAACAACAAGCACCGCACCGTGGCGTCGATCCGTGACTATGCCGGCCAGCTCGACGTCGAAGAACTGTTCGTCATCGGCTACGAGCACTGGCAGGAATTCCGCCAGCACAAGGCTTTCGCGACCTTAATCCGCGCCGGCGTTGACGCGGTCTACCGGCAGATTGGCACACGCCCGGTAGGCGAGCTGCTCGACGCCATCGGCATCAGCGAGGCCATGATCCACGAGGATGCACAGCGTTTCGCGCCCACGGTCATCAAGCACCTGCACAAGAAGAAGCTGTTGGAGCCGGTCATCCGCGACACGCTGTGCGGCTATTACGAGTCCCCCGAGTTAAACAGCGTTCTCGCCAAGCACGTCCCGGGCTGATTCGCCGCCGCGCTCAATCCGCCGATTCGAAGCGGCCGGCGGCGCGGTTCTTGCGCGTCTGCCGGGGGTCATGTATCCGGCCGTTCATGGTCAGGTACACGCCAGGAGGCAAGGTCTGCACCGCCGCCCAGGCGAAACCGATATTGAAGCGCGCGTCGCTCTCGCGTAGCAACGCCGGCTGCATCGCCCCCACCAGCACAATGGTTTTCGACGCCGCCAACGTGGCGTCCGCCAGCAAGGCCTGCGCCGTCGCGACCATGGTGTCAGTGCCGTGGGTGATCAGCAGCCGGGTCGCCACGCTGCGCCGGGCCGCGGCCACGATCTGCGCGCGATCCGCCGCATCGATCTCCAGGCTGTCCTTGCGCAGTAGCGGAACGATGCGATACACGGCGCACACCCCGGCCTCGCGGAGGATGTCGAGCGCCTGCGGAGGCCCGATCTGGTAGGCCGACAAGGCATCAAAATAGACCTTGTCGATGGTCCCGCCCGTGGTCAGGATGTCGATGGTATCGGCGTGCATCGCGTACGCGGCCCCTCCACGGGCGGCAAGGAAATCGCCCGACCGTGCGGCGGGGCAAAGAAGTGCGCCGGCTCCAGACCCGCCGCGACACGCGCTGCGGCCAGATCATCTACCGGCTGCATCGGCCCTTCGGCGGCGAGCTCGAACGTGCCCCAGTGGATGCCCAGGCCGGTCAGCGCCTGCAGATCACGGTGCGCCTGGACGGCTTCGGTCGGATCAACATGCTGGTAGGTCATCAGCCAGCGCGGATCGTAGGCTCCAATCGGCAGCAGCGCGAGGCGCATCGGGCCGAACGTCGTCGCGGTGTGTGCGAAGTGCGGCCCGTAGCCGGTATCACCTGCGAAATACACAGGCCCCTGCGCGGTTTCGAGGACGAACGCGAGCCACAGGCTGTAGTTGCGATCACTGGGCAGGATGCGTCGCTGCGACCAGTGCTGCGCCGGTTGGGCATGGACGCGGCAACCGTTGGGCAACGCGGCCGACTCGCCCCAGTCCAGCTCCACGATGCGCTGCAATCCCCGCTCTCGCAACCAGACGCCATCGCCCGGCGGCACCACGAACATCGGCGCGGAATGCGCCTGCAGACGCTCCAGCGTCTCAAAATCGAGGTGGTCGTAGTGATTGTGGCTGATCAGCACCACATCGATCTCCGGCAGATCCTCGAAACGGATACCCGGCGGGAAGAACCGCTTGGCGCCGACCAGCCCCCCGGGCCCGGCACGCAGCGACCAGATGGGGTCCGTGAGCAGATTGATGCCATCGAACTGCAGCAGCACGGTCGCGTGGTTGACCAGCGTGGCGCGCAGTTCGCCCGGGCCCACGCGCTCGACGGGCCGCGGCCCGGGCGGGCGCTCCAGGTTGCGTTCCCATTGGCTGGGCGGTTTTTCGCGGTAAAAGCGCCAGAGGTCACCGATCGACTTGTCAAAGGATTCGGGCCCGTAGAAGCGCTCCCCGTCAAAATGGTCACTGACCGGGCCATCCCAGCGCGGACTGAGACTGCAGGCGGCCAGAATCAAGGCCGCGACCCCGGCAACGCCCAGGGAGCGGCGCGCACGTGCGGTCATTAGCCGGCCTTGCGCTGATCTGAAGCGATCGTCGTCGCGGTCAATTGCGCCAGACAATTGGCAATCGTGCGGTTGATGATCGTCTGGTCATGGACCATGGCCATGCGCGGCCACGTCGCCACTTCGCCCTGGCGGATCATCCGCACGATGTCGCTCTTCTGCGGGTTGCGCACCACCCGCGCGTAGTTGCGCAGGTCGAGCCGCGGCAGGATCGTGATGTTGCCGCGGTAGTCCTGCTCGAGAATGCCGTGAATGTCGTCGAAACCCCGCCTGACGTTCTCCAGGGGCCGCGGAATGTTGGCGCGGACGAGGTGCAGCACGTTGCGCGCGCCGACCTTGGCCGTGTCGGCAATCATGTGCCGCAGAGCGTTCCCGAGCCCGCGCCCATGCGGGTCGCCGGAGTGCATGAACGGCAACACGTGCGGATTGGTCTGGCTGACGATGAAATGGTTGACGTTGAACAGGCGGCGCAGACGCATGCGCGGCAAGTCGCTTTTCAGCGATCCGTCCGCCCAGCGCAGGCTCGGCATGTAGGCCTCCCGGTGGCCATCGAGGCTGCGGTTAGCCATCTGCACCGGCGGGAACAGCATCGGCACCGCGCACGAGGCCAATACTGCTTCGCGCAAGTACAGATGCGGGAAAGTCAGATGGTTCAGCAACCGCGCCGGCTGATTTTCGCGCACCGGGCTGACGGTGATGTTCATCGCCAGTCCCGAGTTGCGATACGCCTCCTCGAAGGTGACGTCCGGGATGTTCTCGGCAATCCCGCGCCGTAGCTTGTTCTGGTCCATCAGGCCGCCGCGGCGCCAGGCCTCGGCAAACGGCAGCAGGCCCCAGTTCTCGGAGTGGATGTTGTCTGGGTCCAGCAGTTCTTCGGCCTGCTCCGGCGTCCGTGAGGAGATCGCCGACCCGACAATCGACCCGGCACTGGACCCGGACAGCACCTGTGGCAGCAGCCCATGCAGATACAGCGCCCGCACCACACCCACGTGCACAAGCCCCAGCGTCGCGCCGCCGGAAAGCATTAACGCGCTGCGGCCATAGGCCTGGCCGATGGACTCGAACAGTTCGCGCTTGTCAGCCACCGACACGTCATCGAAAGAGGTGTCGCACAACCAGCGCATGGCGTCGGTGACTTCCTTGAGGTAGCCCTCGATCAGATGCTTGGTGCCCACCAGGCTGACCGAATACAGCGCGGCGTTGCCCATGTTGCCAAGGTTCCAGTGCAGCCCCTGACGCAGCTCATGCACCATCGCCCGGCCCTGATTTTCGGCCCGCAGCCGGCGCAGCTCAGCCACCCGGGCCCGCACCAGACGGTAGTCATAGTCGTGCGACTCGTCCTGCTCGCGCCAGGCCCGCGCGCCGCTGTAGAGATCCACTTCCGCGGCCACTTCCTTCCAGTGGGTGTAGGTGCCGGCGTGAAGCATCTCCTGCTGCAATTCACCGAGTTTCTTTGACGCCATCCTCTAGTGGGGCTCTTGGTTGCAATATCGTGTTTCGGATTGTGGCATGGACAGCCCCTGCCGCGGCGGACACAATCAGGCCATGACAACCCCCTTGCATGCCGCCGGTGAAGCGGCTCTCAAACGCGCCGGCGAGATCATTCTTGGCAAGCCCGACGCCCTCCAACTGGCCTTCTGCGCCCTCTACGCCGAGGGTCATGTCCTGATTGAGGACGTTCCCGGCGTCGGCAAAACCACGCTAGCTCAGGCGCTCGCCCGGCTCTGCGGACTGGACTACGGGCGGGTGCAGTTCACCAGCGACCTGTTGCCGGCGGATGTGCTGGGCGTGTCGATCTTCGACCGCGAAAACGCCGTATTCCGCTGGCAGGACGGCCCGGTGTTCACCCAGGTGCTGCTCGCCGATGAACTGAACCGGGCCAGCCCCAAAACCCAGAGCGCACTGCTGGAAGCCATGGAGGAGCGCGCCGTCACCACCGATGGCGTGACCCGCCCCCTGCCCCGGCCGTTTTTCGTGATCGCCACCCAGAACCCGCAGGACCAGATTGGCACCTTCGCCCTGCCCGAATCCCAGCTGGACCGCTTTCTGCTGCGCTTGTCATTGGGCTACCCCGAAGCGCGCGACGAGATGCAACTGCTGGCCGGCGATGACCGACGCACGGCCTTGCAGAACATGTCGCCGGCACTGCAGCCCGCGCAGCTCGTTGCGATTCAGCAGGAGGTTCTGACGCGCAAGACGAGTCCCGCACTGATCAGTTACATCCATGCGTTGCTGGCCGCCAGCCGCGATCATCCGGATGTGCGCCTGGGGCTGTCGCCGCGCGCCGGGCTGTCAATCAAGCGGGCGGCGCAGGCCTGGGCGTGGATGCACCACCGCGATCATGTCCTGCCCGAAGATGTGCAGGCCGTATTCGGCCCCTGCGCCGCGCACCGCTTGCATGCCCGGGAAGCACGCCACGGCCGCCATGCCGGTGAAGCCCTGGCTGCGCAATTACTGGCCGGCGTGGCCGTTCCCTGAGGTGCCGGTAGACTCGTCATGCTGTCGGTGATCCGTCGCTTCGCGCCATGGAGGATCGTCGCGCGGCAGATCGAAACCCGCGCCGAGGCCTGGATGACACGCCGTCATCCGCCGCGCAGTGGCGAGCAATTGATCGATCGCAAGCGCATCTACATCCTGCCGACGCGGGCGGGCTGGGTTTACGCATTGCTGGCCTTCATCGTGCTGCTGGCGGCGATGAACTACAGCAATGCCATGGCCTATCTGCTGGCCTTCTGGCTGACTGCTATTGGCTTCGTGACCATGCATGAGACGCATGCCAACCTGATGGGACTGGCCGTGCGGCTGAGCGCGCCGGACGCGGTGTTCGCCGGCGAAACGGCCTTTCAGCCGGTGCAACTGCGCAACAGCAGCCGGCGCGCCAAGATGGCCATCGTCGCCGACCACGACCGCCATGGCCTGCGCGCCATGGCCACGGTCGACTGCCATGACGAGGCCCATACCCTGTATGGCTGGAATCCGCCGGGTCGGGGAGTCCACGCGGTGCCGCGCGTCGCCATCAGCAGTAACTGGCCGCTGGGCCTGTTTCGCAGCTGGTCCTTCGTGAACAGTACCATGCAGCAGGTGGTGTATCCGCAGCCGGCCCCGGCGGGGCCGCGCCCGCCGACCGGCTCGGGCGACGCCGCCGAGGGCCAGCGCGAGCAGCACAGCGCTGAAGAACTGGCCGGACTGCGGGACTATCAGGCCGGCGACAGCCCGCGCACCATCCACTGGCGCAGTCTCGCCGCACATGATCAGCTCGCCAGCAAGCGCTTCGCCGAGCCGCAAAGCGAAACCCACTGGTTGGATCTTGACCGGCTCCCGGCGCACCTGGATCTGGAGGCGCGACTCGCCCTGCTGTGCCGCTTCATTCTTGACCTGCACGGAGCACGGCAACGCTATGGTCTGCGGCTGGGTACGCAGCGCATCCCGCCTGACGCCGGCAGCGGCCATCGGGATCGCTGCCTGGAAGCGCTGGCCCGCTATGGCTGAGGTGCGCACCGCTCCTTCCACGGCCATGACAGTGGACTGGCTCGCCCAGGAGCGCATCCGCCGCATCGTCCTGCTGCTCTGTGTGCTGGCCGTGCCGCATATGCTGTGGATGCCAATCTGGGCCAGCGCGCTGTTCCTGCTCGCCGTGGCCTGGCGCCTTGCGGCGGCGCGCACCGGCGGCACGCTGGAGCCGGCCTGGCTGCGCCACGCGCTCACGCTGGGCGGATGCGCCGGGGTGTATCTGCAGTTCGGCAGCCTCAATGGCCAGCAGCCCGGCGTCACCCTGCTGGTCATCATGGCCGGCATGAAGTTGCTGGAAACGCGCTCCCTGCGCGACTGCCGGCTGCTGCTGTATCTCGGCGTGCTGATGCTGCTCGGGCAACTGCTCTACTCACAGGATCTGCCCTGGCTGATCGGCCTGGGCCTCGGGTTGATCGGCATCGTGATGGTCCTGATCGATCTGCAACATCCTCAGGAGGTGCTGCCCGCGCGGGTCAATTTGCGTCTGGCTGCGCGCCTGGCCGCCAAGGCGCTGCCGATAGCCTTGCTGTTCTTCGTGCTGTTTCCACGGATCCCCGGGCCGCTATGGGGCTTGCCGGCGGATTCCAGCGCCGGCCGCACCGGCCTGTCGGACAGCATGTCACCCGGAGATATCTCCAGCCTGGCGCAATCCGATGAGGTCGCCTTCCGCGTGCGCTTTACCGGCGAGCCCCCGCCCAACGCCGAGCTGTACTGGCGGGGGCCGGTGCTGGTCACATTTGACGGCACACGCTGGACGCCGCGCGAGCGCCTGCCCAGCCTCAAGCTTGATGCGCTGCTGCCCCACCCCGATGCCCTGGCCTACGAAATCCAGCTCGAGGCCCACGGGCGCGACTATCTGCCCGCGCTGGAACGGG
>JBDNBC010000108.1:0-7244 GCA_039768115.1 Oceanococcaceae bacterium | reverse complement strand
GCCCAGGCCTTCGCCACGCCGGTCATCATCGACGCCGAAATTCGCGATGGATCGTTTCGTGAGGCGGCGCGGGCCAAAGGCATCCCGATGCTGCTCTACGAGGGCGGTGAGGCGTTGCGCTTTGAGGAGCCCGCGATTCAGTCCGGGGTGCGCGGCATCGTCAATGTGATGCGCCACCTGGGCATGCTGCCGGCGCGCGGCAAACCGGCCAAACTGCCCACGCAGATCCTCTCGACCCAATGGCTCCGCGCGTCGAGCAGCGGCATCCTGCGCAAGCCGCGGGCCCTCGGCACCGTCGTCCGTCAGGATGAGATCGTCGGCACCATCTCCGACCCGTTCGGCGATGACGAAATCGCGCTGACCGCGCCCTACGACAGCCTGATCATCGGCCGGCTCAATCTGCCCATGGTCAACGAAGGCGAAGCCGTGTTTCACCTGGCTCGCTTCGACGACCACCGCGACATGAGCACCGCGGTGGCGGCCGTACGCAACACCATGGAAGACATCCCCGAACCGCGCGACTATCAGCCTTCCGCGGACTGAGCACAGCGCGAACCCGGCATCGGCTCGGCCCAGAGCGGATCATCGATGCGGTAAGTACGCGGCACCATGTAGTCCTCCGGATCGCGCAGGTAATCGACCAGCGGTGGGTTCTCGAGACTGGCCATTTCGCGCTGCCACTGCGTCTCGTAGGCTGCAGCGCCGCCGCCAACAACCGGCGCCCAAGCGTCGTGATGACTGGGCAGGAACACACGGGGGTGGGCGTGCTCCACGTACAGCCGTGGGTCGCGCAAACCCGATGCCGGCTGATCGAAACCGACAATCGCCCCCAGTTGCACGTCAACGCAATCCGGAAAGGCATCCAGCGCCGCCGCCACCGCATCGCCATCGGGGTGGGCGCTCACAATCGGGCCGGTGGAGTCATGCCATAGAAGCGAAAAATCCCCCACCCGGAAATGATACGCCCAGGTGCCGCCCTGCTCGTCACGCAGTGTGCCCAGAAAGCGCAGAAGCTCCTCCGGGTCACTGTTCAGGTAGCCCAGGAAGGGCAACAGGTTGGGGACATGAATGAACGGCGTATCCCCCGGCTCGAAGGTTTGCGGCGACAGCGCACTGTGAATGTGCTGCAGCACCGTCACCGGCGCCATGTCCTGCCAGACGCGCACTGACTGCAGGGTGCCGGGCGCTGGCGTGTCAGCCGTACCGGTGATCAGGCAATCGAAGGCTGCGGCCAGACCATCACGGTCAGCATCAGCCTGCGCCGTCGCGCAGATTTCCTCCGACCCGACCACCACCGCCCCGCTGCGCCCGGCCACATAGCCGGCATCGGCCATGTGATCGAAGTGCCCATGGCCGATGAAGATCGCTTCAGGCTGAATCGCCGCCAGCTCCTCGCGGCCAATCGGCACATAGTTGGCCTGCAGGCCAATCGGCTCCCAGGCATCCATCAGCCACAGATGCCCGCCGCCGCTGATGATGAAACTCGATACGCCGAACCACCAGACTTTGACCTCGTTCGGGTTCAGCGCGTCCGGGCCGAGAATTTGCTCGCGCGCCAGCCGGGTTTCTGCGCTGACTTCCCGCCGCGGGATCGGCTGCCAGTCGGCCAGCGCCACGCGCGCGCCCTGGGGCACGTATGCTCCGGACTCCGCTCGCGATCCGGCCGTCGTCTCGTTGCGCCCTCCCGAGCAGGAGGCCAGCACGGCAAAGCCCAGCAGCACGCCTGCCGCGCGCCCTATGTTGATTTTCATTCGTTGTCTCCTCAGCGGGTCGTTTTCGGTTCTGCCGACACACGCCGTTGCCATCGGCATCGCCAACAGCGTGGCCACCGGCGACCATCGTCATGATGTGGCCGGCCAGTATGACGCGCCGGGTGAACCACCGCGGCCCGCACTCGTCCAAGCCATATCTCATCCGGTTCATTGTTCATGAAAAACCCGCTTCGTCTGCACGGCCGCGGCCGCGCCCTGGTCTCGCTGGGTGCGCGCACCGTGCTCAACCGACTCGGTGCCGCCGCGACGGGTGAGCCCGGGAGCGGCTGGGTGCCTCTGGGTCAGGACTGGTTTCGCACGCTGTCAGAGTTACGCGGCGCGGCGATGAAGCTGGGCCAGATGGCCTCACAGTATGCGGACCTGCTGCCGCCCGCCTTCGCCGAAGCCTTGTCCTTACTGCAGTCGCAGGCCGAGCCCGTCGATATCGGACAAATCGAGACGTGGCTGGCCCAGCGCTGGACGCCCCAGCAGCGTGAGCAGCTGGCCACGCTGCATCCGGTGCCGATCGGCGTGGCGTCCATCGGGCAGGTGCATCGGGCCACCCTGGTCGATGGGCGCGAGGTCGCCGTCAAGGTGCAGTACCCCGGTGTGGCCGATGCCATCGATCGCGACGTGCGTAATCTCGGACGCTTGCTGCGGCTGGCGAAAATACTGCCCGTCGAGAACGCGCGACTGGACGCCCTGCTCGAAGAAGTGCGCCTCCGCCTGCACGAGGAATGCGACTACGCCGACGAGGCGGCCCGCATGACGCGCTTTCGGGCCGGCGCAGCCGGAATGCCCATCGTCATCCCCCGGGTGGTCGACGCGCTGAGCACCGCCGATATTCTGGTGACGGATTACACCCCGGCGGCGGCGCTGGATGAGGTCCGGCGCTGGCCGGCGGCGACCCGCAACCGTATCGGCGTCCATCTGCTCGACTGGATCATTCACCAGCTCGCTGTGCTCAAGGAAGTGCATGCCGATCCGCATCCGGGCAATTTCGGTTTTCGTGAAAGTGGCGAGATCGTGGTTTACGACTTTGGCTGCACCCGGCATCTGGCCGATATCCACCTTCAGCATTTTCAGCGGATGACCCATTTCGGTCTGACCCGCGACTACGCCGCCATGCATGCCGAACTCGGCCGCGTAGGTAGCCTGACGGAGCCCGACCGGCCGATGTCGCGGGGCCTGGATGCCCTGTACCGAGATATCACTGGCATCTGTATGGAGGCTGTGGAAGCGGAGCCCTATGACTTCGCTGATGGCCGCATCATTGATGACCTGCGTGCCCGCGCCCGCGAGTCTCTCGGCCTATGGACCGCTTTCCAGCCTCTGCCCGAGCTGGCCTTTGTCGCGCGAATGCTCAGCGGCAGTTACTGGCTGCTGCGCGGGCTGAAGTCCCAGGTGGCGCTGGCCGCGCCCATCGCCGATTTTGCCGCGGCCGACTGATCTCGGCGCGGCGGCTAAACGGCCGGGGTTCACACACTGCGCACCCGAAACCGTCGCCCCTTGATTTGCCCGTCGCGCAGCCGGCTCAGCGCGAGCTTGAGGGCGGAACGGTCGATAGCGACGTAGGCGCGTGTGGCAAATACGTCAATTTTGCCGACCTGCGCCGCTCGCAATCCGGCATCTCCGGTCAGGGCGCCGAGGATATCGCCCGGACGCAGCTTGTCCTTGCGTCCGGCGTCAATGACCAATGTGCCCCGGTCCGGCGGGGCGAGTACTGCGACATCCGTCCGGACTTCCGGCACCGAAGACCATCCTGTCGGATCAGGCATGCGCTCCACAATGCGCTGCATACGGCCCTGCTCGCGTTCAGCGACCAGATTCAATACCCGCCCCGTCGCGCCGGCCCGACCCGTGCGACCGACGCGGTGAACGTGGACATCCGGGTCCGGTGACAGCTCGTAGGCAATGACCAACGGCAGGTCCTTGATGTCCAGGCCCCGCGCGGCGACGTCGGTGGCGACCAGCACCCGGCAACTGCCGTTCGCAAACTGCACCAGGGCTTCCTCCCGCGCGCGCTGGTCCAGGTCCCCGTGCAGACCACGCACCGACAACTGACGCCTAGCCAGGGTATCGGCCAGGGCCTGCGTATCCACCTTGGTATGACAGAAGATGAGGCAGGCCTCGGGCTGATGTTGCTGCAGCAGCGCGACCACAGCATCGGCCTTGCGCGCCGGCTCGACGCGAAAAAACTGCTGGGAGATGACGCTCTCGGCATGCCGGCTCTGGACCGTGATAGCCACCGGATCGTTCTGCACCCGCGCGCTGAGCCCATCGATCTCGGCAGGGTATGTCGCCGAGAACAACCAGGTCCGGCGGCGCTTGGGCGTCTTGTTGAGGATCTTCTCTACCGCGTCCAGAAAACCCATGTCGAGCATCCGGTCGGCCTCGTCGAGCACGACCGCGTGTAACCCGCCAAGCTTAAGGTCGCCCCGGTTGACCAGATCCAGTACCCGCCCCGGCGTGCCAACAACCACATGGGGCGCATGTGCGGACAGCGAGGCCAGTTGTGGATGCAGCGGCACCCCGCCGCACAGGCTCAGCAGTTTGACGTTGGGCAGAAACCGCGCCAGCGCGCGAATCTCCTTACTCACCTGGTCGGCCAGCTCCCGCGTCGGGCACAACACCAGCGCCTGCACCCGCGTCTGGCTGATCTCCAGCCCCGCCAGCAGGGCTAGGCCAAAGGCCGCGGTCTTGCCACTGCCGGTCATCGCCTGCGCGCGCACGTCGTGAGCAGCCAGCATCTCCGGAAGTGAAGCCGCCTGAATCGGTGTCATCGCGGCATAGTCGAGCTGCTCCACCGCTTGTAGCAAGGCGGTCGGTAGCGGCAGTGTGTTGAATGCGGTCATGCACCATTGTCGCTCAAGCGGCGCTAGCCACAGCAACTTCCGCCAAAGTTCGCGAGATCGCGCGTGGCATGCGACCATCGCGCCCCCGTTCTTCCCCTGATGATTTTTTCTGTGCTCGCGGCCAACAACATTACCCAGCAGTTCGGCGCCAAGCCGCTCTTCGAAAACATTTCGCAGAAGTTCGCCAATGGCCACCGTTACGGCCTGATCGGCGCCAACGGCTGCGGCAAATCCACGCTGATGAAAATCCTTGGCGGCGATCTGGAACAAACCGCGGGCAATGTCAGCCTCGACCCGGATGTGCGCCTGGGCAAGCTGCGCCAGGACCAGTTCGCCTTCGAGAATTACGGCGTCATCGACACGGTCATCATGGGCCACCAGGAGCTGTGGAAGGTCAAGGAAGAGCGTGACCGCATCTACGCCCTGCCAACCATCAGCGATGAGGATGGCATGAAGGTGGGCGAGCTCGAAGCCGAGTTCGCCGAGCTCGACGGCTACACCGCGGAAAGCCGTGCCGGCGAGCTGCTCATCGGCCTGGGCATTCCGGTCGAGCAGCATTTCGGACTGATGAGCGACATCGCGCCCGGCTGGAAACTGCGCGTTTTGCTGGCCCAGGCGCTGTTTTCCGACCCGGATGTGCTGCTACTGGACGAGCCCACCAATAACCTCGACATCCATGCGATCCAGTGGCTGGAGGACACGCTGAACCAGCGCGAATCGACGATGATCATCATCTCGCACGACCGCCACTTCCTGAACAGCGTCTGCACCCACATGGCTGACCTGGACTATGGCGAGTTGCGGGTCTACCCCGGCAATTATGACGAGTACATGCTGGCGGCCACGCAGGCGCGCTCCCAGCTGCTGGCCGACAATGCCAAAAAGAAGGCGCAAATCGGCGAACTGCAGGCTTTCGTCGCACGCTTTTCGGCAAACGCCTCAAAGGCCAAGCAGGCCACCTCACGGGCGCGGCAGATCGACAAAATTCAGCTGGCGGAGGTCAAGGTCTCCAGCCGCAGCCATCCCTACATCCGTTTCGAGCAGGACAAGAAGCTTTATCGCAACGCACTGGTGCTGGAAAACCTGGGCAAGACCTTCGGTGACAACGCTGTCCTGCACGATATGTCGCTGATCGTCGAAGTCGGCGAGCGCGTCGCGATCATCGGAGAGAACGGCATTGGCAAAACCACGCTGCTGCGGCTGCTGATGAACGATGTCGGTTATGAGCCCTCCAGCGGAAGTTACCGCTGGTCCGAGAACGCCAACATCGCCTATTACGCGCAGGATCATGCACACGAGTTCGCCGTCGACATGACCCTGTTCGAGTGGATGAGCCGCTGGCGCCAGCCGGGAGACGACGAACAGGTCGTGCGCAGCTACCTGGGCCGCCTGCTGTTTTCCGGCGACCAGGTCGACAAGTCGATCAAGGTGCTCTCCGGCGGCGAACAGGGCCGCATGCTGCTCGGCAAGATGATGATGCAGAAACCCAACATCCTGCTGCTCGACGAACCCACGAACCACATGGACATGGAGTCGATCGAATCACTCAATATCGCACTGGAGAACTACCCCGGCACCCTGCTCTTTGTCAGCCATGACCGCGAGTTTGTCTCCAGCATTGCGACCCGCATCATCGAGTTAAAAGATGGCGGTCACATCGATTTCGATGGCGGCTATGAGGAGTACCTGCGCACACAGGCCTGAGCGACCGCATGCGTCACTTCACCTTGAGCACCAGCTTGCCGGTGTTGTCACCCCGGAACAGCATCAGCAGCGCCTCCGGAAAGGTCTCCAGGTCATCGACGATCTGTTCGCGGGCCTTCAGGGACCCGTCCTTGAGCCATTGCGCCATGGCGGCCGCGGCTTCTCCATAGCGCTCAGCGTAGTCGAACACCACCATGCCGGTCATGCTCGCGCGATTGACCAGCAATGACAGGTAGTTGCTCGGGCCCTTGACCGCGCTGGTCACGTTGTACTGCGAGATGGCGCCGCAGATCACCACCCGCGCGTGCAGGGCCAGGTTGGCCAGTGCGGCCTCGAGAATCTCGCCGCCGACATTGTCAAAGTACACATTGATCCCTTTGGGGCAATGCGTGCGCAGGCTCTTCGCTACGTCTTCGGCCTTGTAATCAATGACGGCGTCAAAGCCAAGGTCATCACGCAGCCAGGCGCATTTCTCGGCGCCACCGGCAATGCCTACGACCTTGCAGCCCTTGATGCGAGCGATCTGCCCCACCACCGATCCCACTGCACCGGCCGCACCGGAAACCACCACGGTATCGCCAGCCTGCAGCGCCCCGACCTCGAGAATGCCGAAATATGCCGTCATGCCCGGCATCCCCAGTACCCCGAGGTAGGTCGGCAACGGAGCCAGTCCGGGGTCGATGCGGATCATGCCCTCGCCGTTCGACAATGCGAAGTCCTGTACGCCGAGCAGCCCGCTCACGTGCGTTCCCACGGGGAACTTCGGGTGTTGCGAGGCGATGACCCTGCCGACCGTAATCGCGCGCATGACCTCGCCGATGGCCACCGGCGGCACATAGGATCGGCCCTCGTTGAGCCAGCCGCGCATGGCCGGGTCCAGCGAGATGTAGAGGTTCTCGACCAGAAACTGGCCCGCCTCCGGGCTGGCGACGGG
>JBDNBC010000107.1:0-3454 GCA_039768115.1 Oceanococcaceae bacterium | reverse complement strand
CGCGAGGATGGCGAAGGGATTTCAGACGCGGGCTAGCTATTTGCTGCGCGCGCGATATAAACATGAACCGAATATCAACTTCGAGACGGGGTTCGCATGAAAAAGGTATTTGCCGACGCCCAGGCTGCACTGGATGGCCTGGTCGGCACCGCGCGCCAGTTCGCTGCGCAGCTGGTCTTCCGCCTTGGCTACGCCAATGGTGCAAACGATGACTTCCGACACCACGCCTTTTTCGCGCAGGCGTAGGGCCTCTTCGTTGGCGATTTCGTCGAACGGGTTAACGCTCATCTTGACGCCGTTGAGTTCGACGCCGGAGCCGTCATTTTTCACGCGCACGCGGACGTTGTAGTCCACCGCACGTTTGATGGGCACGAGTACTTTCATCGTAGGTTTCCCTGGTTAAAGGTGAATTTCACGGCGGCTATTTGAGCATATGCCGAAGTCAGGCTGGTTTTTTTCCACAGATGGGCACAGATGTCCGACTGTCTGGCGGTGTCACTTTGTGGCGGAAAACCTCGCGCTGGGGAGGCCATAAAACGCCACCTATCTGTGCCCATCTGTGGAAAAGCGATCACATCATCTGGTAATTCGGGCCGGCACCACCTTCCGGTGTGACCCAGTTGATGATCTGGTATGGATCCTTGATATCGCAGGTCTTGCAGTGCACGCAGTTGGCGGCATTGATCTGCAGGCGGCGTTCGGCCCCTTCGCCGACCATTTCGTAAACCTTGGCCGGGCAGAACCGCGTGCAGGGGTTGTCGTATTCCTCGGCGCACGTGGTGACACAGATGTTGGTATCGGCCACGTGCAGATGCACCGGCTGGTCTTCATCGTGTTCGGTGGCGGCAAAATAGACCGCCGACAGACGATCGCGCGGCGGCAGGTCACGCTGGGCCTGAATCAGCGGCTTCTTCTCGGTGATTTTCTTCAGCGCACTGTGATCGGCGCGGTTTTTCAGCGTGTACGGCAGCAGGCCGGCGAAGATCGTCTCGATCCCGGAAATGATGAAGCCCATCCACAGGCCCCAGTGGAACGAGGGGCGGATATTGCGGACCTTGTGCAGCTCCTTGCCGACGCGCGACTGGCGCAAGCGGGCATCGAAGCCGGCGCTGGACTGCGTCTCATGGAACTGCTTGGCGATCTCCATCCCCGAACGGATGGCCTGATGCACGCCCTTGATTTTCGGCACGTTCAAGGTGCCGGCGCCGCAGCCGATCAGCGCCGCGCCGGGCATTTCGACTTTCGGCAGTGATTGCCAGCCGCCCTCGACAATCGCACGCGCGCCGTAGGAGACGATCTCGCCCCCTTCCAGCAGCTTCTTCATCTGCGGATGGTTCTTGAACTCCTGGAATTTCTCGAAGGGTTCGAGATGCGGGTCGGAGTAGTCCAGCCCCACGACGAACCCGATGGCCAGCTTGTCGTCTTCCAGGTGATAGACAAAGCTGCCGCCGTAGGTGCTGTTATCCAGCGGCCAGCCAACGGTATGCATGACTAGGCCGGTATCGCCGCGGCCCTTGGGCAACTGCCACAGTTCCTTGATGCCGATGCCGTAGGTCTGTGGGTCGGCGTCACGGTCCAGGCCGAATTTGGCAATGAGCTGTTTGGTGCATGAGCCGCGCGCGCCTTCGGCGAAGACGGTCATCTTGGCGTGCAGGTCCATGCCGGGAGTGAAGGAATCCTTGGGCTTGCCTTCCTTGTCCACACCCATGTCACCGGTGCGCACACCAATGACTTCACCCTTGTCGTTATACAGCGGCTCGCGGGCCGGAAAACCAGGGTAGACATCGACGCCGAGCTCCTCGGCGGCCTCGCCCAGTTTGGCCGTGAGGCTGCCCAGCGAGATGATGTAATTCCCGTGATTGTTCATCTGCGGCGGGACGATGGGCAGCTTGAAGCTACCTTTCGGATTCATGATCCGGATCTCGTCCTTGGCCACCGGCACGCAAACTTCCGGCGGGTTGTCTTTCCAGTTGGGCAGCAATTCGTCCAGTGCATCCGGCTCGATGACCGCGCCGGCCAGGCTGTGTGCGCCGACAACAGCGCCCTTTTCCAGCACACAGACGTTCAGTTCGGGGTTGAGCTGCTTGGCATGAATGGCACAGGCCAGACCGGCTGGGCCGGCACCAACGACGAGGAGGTCAAACTCCATCACGTCGCGTTCGATTTCTTCCATGGGACTACTCCGCATCAGGTCCATGCCGCGCGCTACGGCGACACGGACGCGAGTGTGATTTCGGGCCGGGCCCAGACAACGCAGACCCTAATTCTCGCAGATTTGACGGCGTTCGCGCCGGCTACAGTGACTTTTGCGGCCTGCGATCGCCGATGCGAACAGCTGATGATCCCGCTTCAGCGACTGGCATGCGACTCCAGCATGGCCACGGCTGGCAGCGTCTTTCCTTCCAGAAACTCCAGGAACGCGCCGCCCCCGGTCGAGATGTACGAGATGCGCCCGGCCACCTGGTATTTGTCGATGGCGGCCAGGGTGTCACCGCCGCCCGCTAGTGAAAACGCCGTACTTTCGGCAATGGCCGTGGCCAGTGCCTCGGTGCCGGCCGCGAACTGATCGATCTCGAACACGCCAACCGGCCCGTTCCAGACAATCGTGCCCGCGCCCTTCAACTCCCCGGCGAGCAAAGCGGCGGTGCGCGGGCCGACGTCGAGAATCATGTCGTCAGCATCGACCTCGTCCACGCCTTTCGTGTGCGCGGTGGCCGAAGCCGAAAATTCCGTGGCGGTCACAACGTCGACCGGCAGTGGGATGGTGGCGCCGCGCCGGGTCATGGCATCCATCACCGACCGGGCAGCCGGAATCAGGTCGTGCTCGCACAGCGACTTGCCCACCGGGTGCCCGGCGGCGGCGAGGAAGGTGTTGGCGATACCGCCGCCGAGAATCAGCCGGTCGGCGACGGTGGCCAGGCTTTCCAGTAGCTCGAGCTTGGTTGAGACCTTAGAGCCGCCAACAATCACCGCCAACGGCCGCGCGGGGTCCTTCAGTGCGGCGCCCAGGGCATCGAGTTCGGCCGACAGCAACGGGCCGGCGCAGGCGATCGGCGCGAAAACACCCACACCGTGAGTCGAGGCCTGCGCGCGATGAGCCGTACCGAATGCATCCATGACATAGACATCGCACAGATTGGCGTAGGCCCGGGCAAGGGATTCGTCGTCCTTTTTCTCGCCGCGGTTGAAACGCACGTTTTCCAGCATGACCACCTGGCCCGGCGCCAGGTTCAGGCCGTCCTGCCAGTCGGTGACCAGCGGGATGTCACAGCGCAGAAGCTGGCCCATGTGCCGGGCCACCGGCGCCAGGCTGAGGGCCGGGTCAAACTGCCCCTCCTTGGGCCGACCCAGGTGCGACATGATGATGACCGACGCACCGGCGTCCAGGGCCAGCTTGATCGTGGGCAGGCTGGCGCGGATGCGGGCATCCGAACTGACCTCGCCGTCCGCTATG
>JBDNBC010000106.1:0-11820 GCA_039768115.1 Oceanococcaceae bacterium | reverse complement strand
TGCCGGGTCTCCGAGCGGGACGGTCCGCGCGGCAACGCCGAACTGGCGTTCTGGCAGGCCCGTGCCACGGAAGGCCTGGGTTCGGGGAGTGACCTGTTGTCGCTGCTGCCAAACCTTGTGAATTCCTTGTCCGGGCTGCTGGGGGCAGGGCCGGTTGCGCCAGAAAGTCCGCTGAATGAATGTCTGCCATTGCTGCCGGTTGGTGTGATTGCTGAGGGCGACGAACCATCCGAACAGCTGCTGACCGGGCAGCCCGTCAGCGTCAGTAATCAGGCAGGTCAGCGGGGGCTGGTCACGGCCAACATCGAAACCTTGCTGGGGCTTGTGCCCCTGAGCGTTGGCACCGCGTGTGTCAGCGCGTCCGTGACCAACACCGCCGGCGATGTGCTTACCGGGCAGAACACGGTGCTGGTCGCTACCGACCTGGTGCCGGAAGTATGTGGGCTTCTTGAGGGAGTCACGGATGGCCTGCTGACGGATGGCGTCGCGCCGGATCTGCTGACATTGCTTGGCGGGCTGGTCGGCGGTGTCGAACCCGAAGAGCCAGACTGCATTGAGCTGCTGACCGACCTGAGCAATGAGATGCCTGCGGATGAAGGCGACGAAGGGGCGACAGACGGCGAAGCCAGTGGCGGGCTGTTGGGCGGCCTTCTCGGGCTGCTGACGGGTGGCACACGCTAGAGGCGTCTTCCGCAGGCGCGACACAACGACAGATCAACAGGGGATTGGGAAGGATGCGCACACTGAGCAGCTCAGGCTTGTCAGCCATGACATTGGCTATCGTCACTCTGGCCTGGGGCACGACGACGATGGCCCAGACAGCCGATCAGGAGCCGCATTTCGGCTCGCCTTTCGATGACCGCTTCTGGGTCGGCGCCATGGGTGGCGTAGCCTTCAGCGACGGTGACGATTTCGACAATGGGGTTGCCGCCATCGCAACCTTCGGCAAAACCATCCTGCCGAATCTCGCGGTTCAGGTGGAGGGGCAGTACGCTGACCTGACCGTGGATCGACTGGCCGGCACGCCCGGCGCGCGGGGCGACTATGAGCGTATTGGTGTCGGCTTCGGCGCTCAATATGTGGTGCCTGTCGGCCCGGTTGATATCGGGCCTCTCGTCGGCGTTGGTTACCGGCGCATTGATTTCGTCGGGCAGGAAGAGGACGGCATCACGGCCTACACCGGCCTGGGCAGCAGTATCAAGATCGGTCGAAATCTCGATCTGACTGTCGATGCACGCTACATCGCCGACTTTATCGACGGTGGTGGCAATCTGAACGAAACCACGTTTTACACCTGGAATGTGCTGGCCGGTTTGCGCTTCAAACTCGGCACGTGGCCGGCCCCGGCTCCGGATACCGATGGCGACGGGGTGCCGGACTTCCGCGATGACTGTCCGAACACACCGGCAGGCGCGATCGTCAATGCGCGGGGCTGTGCAATCGACACCGACGCGGACGGCGTGGCCGACTTTGCGGATCAATGCCCGAACACGCCGCCCGGCACCCGCGTTGACCCCGTGGGGTGTCCGCTCGATAGTGACGGCGACGGTGTTCCGGACATGTCCGACGAGTGCCCGGATACCCCGCCGGGGGTGGAAGTGGATGCGCGCGGCTGTCCTCTGGATACCGATCAGGATGGCGTCATCAACGCCAAGGACCTGTGCCCGAATACCCCGTTTGGTGCCGAAGTGGACGTCCACGGCTGCCCATTCGATACCGATCAGGATGGGGTGCCGGACTTCCGTGATGCGTGTCCGAATACGCCGTTCGGAACGCCGGTTAATGATCGAGGCTGCTCGCTTGACTCGGATGGCGACGGCGTGCCGGATTCCATCGATCAGTGCCCGAACACCTTCCCGGGTGTGGCCGTCGATGAGGTGGGATGTCCGCTGAAGAACCAAGTGCTCGTACTGAATAACGTGCACTTCGAGTTCAATCGTGCCGATCTGCTGCCGGATTCACGTGCGCTGCTGAACAAGGTCGCGAAGTCGCTGCTCGATCAGCCGAGCGTGCGCATCGAGGTGGCCGGCCATACGGATTCCATCGGGTCCGATGCGTACAACCTGTCGTTGTCACAGAAGCGAGCGGACTCGGTACGCCGTTATCTGGTCAGCCAGGGCGTCAAGGCGAACAGCATTTTTGCCAAGGGCTATGGCGAGCGTCAGCCGGTGGCAACCAATGACACCGACCAGGGCCGTGCGGACAACCGGCGGGTGGAAATCCACCTGCTCGATAACTAGGACCAGGGGGGAGTCTCATGCCCGCAGCACTGTGCGTGCTGCGGGCATGAGGTCAGGTGGTCGTTGACCATGCCCGTGGCCTGCATGTGCGCGTAGCAGATGGTGCTGCCGAAGAACCGAAAGCCCTTGGTGCGCAGATCTTTGGCAATTGTGTCGGAGACTGGCGTGGTTGCCGGGACCTGATCCATCGTGTCCCAGCGGTTAACGATTGGGCGGCCATCAATGAAATCCCAGATGTACCGCGCAAAACTGCCATGGGCCGCCTGTAGCTCGAGAAATATTCGCGCATTGCTGACCGCCGCCGCGACTTTGCCGCGGTTGCGAATGATACCGGTGTCGGTCAGCGCGGCCGCGATGTCGGCTTCGCTCATTGCAGCTACTCGCGCGGCATCAAAGCCATAGAAGCGCTCGCGATACCCCTCCCGCCGCCGCAGGATGGTCAGCCAGGACAGCCCAGCCTGCGCAGACTCCAGGATCAGAAACTCGAACAGGCGCTGGTCGTCGAAGACCGGTCGCCCCCATTCGGTGTCGTGGTATTCGGCTTCGATGTCGGTTTTGCGAGCCCAGGGGCAGCGGGTCAATGACATGGGACATTCCGAGTGGCAGCGATGGCCCCCAGTCTAGGCGGCTAATCACTCAGTCTGCGCGTAGGCCCGGAACGTGGGCCTTGCGCATTCAGCGGCGAGGGTAGCTGTCAATTGTTTCCAGCACGGCACCCAGCGCGTCGGGGGTGACATCCGGGGTGATGCCGTGCCCCAGATTGAAGATATAGCCCGGCGCGGGGCCGGCCGCATCCAGGACCTTGCGGGTTTGTGCGGCGATCATCTCCGGGCTGCCGAGCAGGGTGGCCGGGTCGAGGTTGCCCTGGAGTGCCACGCGCGCACCGACCTGGGCGCGGGCGCGGGCCAGGTCCACGGTCCAGTCGAGGCCGAGGCCGTCGAATCCGGCATCGACCTGAACCTCCAGCCACTGGCCACCGCCCTTGGTAAACCACAGCATCGGAATGCGCGGGTCGATGGCCGAGCGGATGGCGTGACCGTAGTTCAGCGAAAACTCCCGGTAGTCGGCGGTGCTGAGTTGCCCGCCCCAGGTGTCGAACACCATCAGCGCCTGCGCACCCGCCGCGACCTGGCCTTGCAGATAGGCCACCGTGGTCGTGGTGATCTTATCGAGCAGATGATGCATCCCGTCCGGATCGGTATAGCGCAGGGCCTTGATGCGATGAAAATCCTTGCTGCCGCGGCCTTCCACGGCATAGCAGGCGATAGTCCACGGGCTGCCGGCAAAGCCGATCAGCGGTACCCGGCCGGCCAGGTCGTCCTTGATGGTGCGCACCGCATCCATCACGTAGCGCAGTTCCACTTCCGGGTCGGGAACCGGCAGGTTGTCGATCTGCGCGCGGCTGCGAATCGGGTTATCAAACACCGGGCCTTCGCCGGTTTCGAAGCGCAGCTCCAGCCCCATCGCATCCGGTACCGTCAGGATGTCGGAGAACAGGATCGCGGCATCGAGCTGCGGGAAGCGCAGCAGCGGCTGCATGACCACCTCGGAGCACAGTTCCGGGTTCTTGCACAGGTTCAAAAAACTACCGGCCTTGGCGCGGGTGGCGCGGTATTCCGGAAGGTAGCGGCCGGCCTGACGCATGATCCATACCGGCGGTCGGTCGACGGCTTCACGGCGCAAGGCGCGCAGGAAGCGATCGTTTTCGGGGCGACTCATGCGGGGTCTCCGGCAAGGGCCGCGGCGATGTCGGCCTGAAGGGCTTCGGCGGCCCGGCAAGGGTCAGCGGTGTCACGAATGGGGCGGCCGACCACCAGATAATCGGATCCAGCCCGCAGGGCCTGGGCGGGTGAGAGGACACGCTTCTGGTCATCTGCGGGGCGGTTATCGACTGGGCGGATGCCTGGCGTCACCGCAATCAACTGATCGAGGCCATCGGCGCGCAGGCGGGCCACTTCCATGCCAGAGGACACGATGCCATCACAGCCCGAGGCCATGGCCCGGCGCGCGCGTGAGGCGACCAGATCCTCGATGTCGCAGTCGAACCCCAGGTCATCGAGGTCGCCGCGGTCGAGGCTGGTCAGTGCGGTGACGGCCAGCACCTGCATCGCGCCGGACTTGGCCTGTGCGGCCGCTTCCATGATTCCCTGGTTGCCGTGCACGGTACACATGTGCACCCCGCGCTCCGACAGGGATGCCACCGCCCGCGCGACGGTAGCCGGAATGTCGAAAAACTTGAGGTCAACGAACACTTTCTTGTCGCGCGCGATCAACCAGTCGATGAGGGACCAGTAGTCATTCGTCATCGCCAATTCCATGCCGACCTTGTGGAAGACGACGCTGTCCCCTAACTGCTCGACAAGCTGCCTGGCGTGCCCGGCGGTGGGCACATCGACAGCGAAAATCAGCCGCTCGCGAAGGGGTATCGTGGCGCGCACCCCTAAACTTCCAGGTACTCCAGAATGCCGTCTGCGGCCTGCCGTCCTTCGAAGACGGCGGTGACGACCAGATCCGACCCGCGGACCATATCGCCGCCCGCAAACACTTTCGGATTGTGGGTCTGGAACAGGTTCTGGCCCTGGTTGGCGATCACGCGCCCGCCATCGTCAAGGCGGATATCGAACTGTGGGAACCAGTCCGCCGGGGACGGACGGAAACCAAATGCCACCAGCACGCGGTCGGCGGGGATGATGCTCTCCGATCCGTCGACAACTTCGGGGCGACGGCGGCCGGCGGCATCAGGATCACCCAGCCGGGTTTCCACCACTTTGACCCCGGTAACCTTGCCGTTGTCGCCGACGATTTCGACCGGCTGGCGGTTGAACAGAAACTGCACGCCTTCTTCTTTGGCGTTTGCCACCTCGCGGCGCGAGCCCGGCATGTTGGCTTCATCGCGGCGATAGGCGCAGGTCACCCGCAACGCGCCCTGACGAATCGAGGTGCGGTTGCAGTCCATGGCGGTGTCACCGCCGCCCAGCACCACGACCCGCTGGCCGCGCACGCTATCGAAGGGCTCGTCGCCGAGCAGCTTCATCTCGTTGCGAATGTTGTTGATTAGGAAGGGCAGGGCCTCGGCCACGCCCGCCAGGTCTTCGCCAGGAAAGCCGCCCTTCATCGAGGTGTAGGTGCCCATGCCGAGGAACACGGCGTCGTACTCATCTACCAGTTGCTGGAAGGGGATGTCCTTGCCGATTTCGATGTTCAAACGGAATTCGACCCCCATGCCCTCGAGCACCTCCCGGCGCATGCGCACGACATCTTTTTCGAGCTTGAAGGGCGGAATGCCGAAGGTCAGCAGGCCACCGATTTCCGGATACTTGTCAAAGACAACGGGTTGTACGCCGTTGCGAATCAGCACGTCGGCGCAGCCCAGTCCGGCCGGCCCGGCGCCAACAATGGCCACGCGCTTGCCCGTGGGCACCACTTCCGACATGTCCGGTCGCCAGCCCTGCGCCAGCGCGGTGTCGTTGATGTATTTCTCGACCGAGCCGATCGTCACGGCCCCGAATCCGTCATTGAGCGTGCAGGCGCCTTCGCAGAGGCGATCCTGGGGACAGACCCGGCCACAGATCTCCGGCAGCGAGTTGGTCTTGTGCGACAGCTCGGCGGCCTCGAACAGGTTGCCCTGCTCGACCATCTTCAGCCAGTTGGGGATGAAGTTGTGCACCGGGCACTTCCATTCGCAATACGGATTGCCGCAGGAAAGACACCGGCCCGACTGGTCCGCGGCGCGCTCGGCACTGAATTGACCATAGATTTCGCCGAACTCGAGGATGCGCTCCTCGACGGGTTTCTTGGCCGGGTCGTGGCGGGGCAGGTCGAGAAATTGCAGTGCATTCTTTGCCATTACGCGGCCTCACGAATCTGATCAAACAGGGCGCCGATTTCGGTGGCTTTGGCCTTTACCAGCCAAAACCGCGGCAGATAGTCACGGAAGTCCTCAAGGATGTCCGCGGCGCGGGTACTGCCCGTGGCTTCGTAGTGCTCGCGGATCAGCTGGCTGAGGAAGTGCCGGTGCGCTTCCATGGCCTCGGACGCAATGCGGTGAATGTCAATCAGCTCGTGGTTGTAGCGGTCGACAAAATGACGGTCTTCGTCCAGAACATACGCGAAGCCACCGGTCATGCCGGCACCAAAGTTGACGCCGGTATTCCCCAGTACGCAGACCACACCGCCGGTCATGTATTCACAGCCGTGGTCGCCCAGGCCTTCAACCACCGCGGTGGCACCCGAATTGCGCACGCCAAACCGCTCGCCCGCCTGGCCCGCGGCGAACAGCTTGCCGCCGGTCGCTCCGTACAAGCAGGTATTGCCGATGATGGCGGCCTCATGGGCAACGAAGCGCGACTGTACGGGCGGACGGATCACGATGCGCCCGCCGGCCATACCCTTACCGACATAGTCGTTGGCATCGCCTTCGAGATTCAGGTGCAACCCACCGGCATTCCACACGCCGAAACTTTGCCCGGCGGTGCCTTTCAGGTTAATGACCAGGGGGCTGTCGGCCATGCCGTAATTGCCATGGCGTTTAGCGATTTCACCGGACAGCCGCGCGCCAATCGAGCGATTGACGTTCTGCACACGGTAGGAGAACGTGCCTCCGCTGCTGGATTCAATGGCCGGCAGGCAATCGCGCACCATCTGCTCGGCCAGCTCCCCCTTGTCGAACGGCAGATTGCGCGGCGTAACACAGTAATGCGGCGCCTCCAGTGCCTGACTGGCTGCGTTCAGCACCGGAGACAGGTCCAGGTTGCCCTGCCGGGGTGTGCGCCCCTGAATGGCCTCGAGCAAGTCCACGCGGCCGATCAGTGATTGCAAATCGGGCACACCCAATGCGGCAAGCCATTCGCGCACTTCCGTGGCGACGAAGGTGAAGTAGTTCATCACCATCTCCGCTTCACCAATGAAATGCTGCTTGCGCAGCACGTTGTGCTGGGTCGCCACGCCGGTGGCGCAGTTGTTCAGGTGGCAGATGCGCAGGTACTTGCAGCCCAGCGCAATCATCGGTGCCGTGCCGAAGCCGAAGGACTCCGCTCCCAGAATCGCCGCCTTGATGACGTCCAGGCCGGTCTTCATGCCGCCGTCGGCCTGCACGCGCACCTTGTCCCGCAGGTTATTGCGACGCAGGGTCTCGTGGGTCTCGGCCAGGCCCAGTTCCCACGGCGTACCGGCGTAGCGCACGCTGGTCAGCGGGCTGGCGCCCGTGCCACCGTCATACCCGGAGATGGTGATCAGGTCGGCATAGGCCTTGGCCACACCCGCAGCAATCGTGCCGACACCGGGGCCGGAGACCAGCTTCACCGACACCAGTGCATCGGGGTTGACCTGCTTCAGATCGAAAATGAGCTGTGCCAGATCCTCGATGGAATAGATGTCGTGGTGGGGCGGCGGGCTGATCAACGCCACGCCGGGCCGCGAAAAGCGCAGCTCGGCGATGTAGTCATTGACCTTGTGGCCCGGCAACTGACCGCCTTCGCCGGGCTTGGCGCCCTGGGCGACCTTGATCTGCAGCACCTCGGCGTTGACCAGGTAGTGCGGGGTGACCCCGAAGCGACCGGAGGCGACCTGCTTGATCTTCGACATCTTCTCGGTGCCGTAGCGGGCCTTGTCTTCGCCGCCTTCGCCCGAGTTGGAGCGCCCGCCGAGGCGGTTCATTGCCACGGCCAGCGCCTCATGCGCTTCGGGTGACAGTGCGCCCAGGCTCATGCCGGCCGAGTCGAAGCGCTTGAAGATGGTCTCGATGGGCTCGACGGCAGACAGATCAATGGCCTGCTGCGGTTTCAGGCGCAGCATGTCGCGCAACGACGACACCGGCCGGTTGTTCACCAGATTCGCGTAGACCTTGTAGTCGGCGTATTCACCACTGCGCACCGCGGTGTGCAGCGTACTGATGATGTCCGGGTTGTAGGCGTGATACTCGCCACCGTCCACGTACTTGTACAGGCCACCCTGATCGATGGTCTTGCGCGGATTCCAGGCCAGTTTGGCCAGCAGCCGTGTGTCGGTTTCGAAATCGACGAAGCGCGTGCCCTTGATCCGCGACACGGTACCGCGGAAGCACAGTTCGACAACTTCCGGGTCCAGTCCGACCGCTTCGAACAGTTGCGCGCCGCGATAGCTCGCAATGGTCGAAATGCCCATCTTGGACATGATCTTGTACAGGCCCTTGTTGATGCCCTTGCGGTAGGCGCGGGCCAGGTCCGAGGCCTTGGCGTTCTTGATTTCGCCGGTACGCAGCAGGTCGGCCAGGCACTCGTAGGCGAGGTACGGATACACGCATGACGCGCCGTAGCCGATCAGGCAGGCGAATTGGTGCGAATCGCGAGCGGTCGCGGTTTCGACAATGATGTTGCAGTCGCAGCGCAGGCCGGCCTCCACCAGCCGATGCTGCACGGCACCGGTGGCCAGCAGCGCATGAATCGGCACCGTGTCGCGGGTCACGGCGCGATCGCTCAGAACCAACACGACCTTGCCGTTGCGCACAGCAGCCTCGGCTTTATCGCAGACCGCGGTGATCGCATCTTTCAGCGATTGGTCGGCCGGGTAGTTGAGGTCGATGATCTCGTGGGCATATTTCGGGTCGTCAATCGCCAGCAGCCGACGGAACTTGCCTTCGGACAGGACGGGCGAATCGACCAGCAGGCGCGCTGCGCGCTCGGGTGTTTCCGCAAATACCGACTGCTCGGCGCCGAGGCAGCACTCCAGCGACATGACAATCTGCTCGCGCAGCGGGTCAATCGGCGGGTTGGTGACCTGCGCAAACACCTGGCGGAAATAATCAAACGGGCTGCGAATCTTTTCGGAGAGCACGGCAAAGGGCGTGTCATCGCCCATCGAGCCGACCGCTTCCAGGCCGGCCTCGGCCAGCACGCGCAGCACCTGATCGCGCTCCTCGAAGCTGACCTGGAACAGCTTCTGATAGATATTGAGCGTGCTCGGCGCCAGGCTCGGGCCTTCTTCGCCGCGCTCATCCAGGCGCGACTCCAGGCGCTTGACGTTGTGCTTCAGCCATTCCTTGTACGGATGGCGGCGCGACAAACGGGTGTCGATGTCCTGACTGGTGAGGATTTCCCCGCGCTCGGTGTCCACGGCCATCATCTGGCTGGGGCCCAGCTTGCCCTTGGCGACAACCTGCTCGGGGCGGTACTCCCACACCCCGACCTCCGATGCCAGCGTGACATGGTCGTCATCGGTGACCACCCAGCGCGCTGGGCGCAGGCCATTGCGGTCGGTTGAGCAGGCGGCGTAACGGCCGTCGGTGAAGACGATTCCCGCCGGGCCATCCCAGGGCTCCATGTGCATCGAGTTGTATTCGAAGTAGGCTCTTTGGTCGGCATCCATCTGCTCGATGTTCTGCCAGGCCGGCGGAATCATCATGCGCATGGCAGCGAAGACATCCAGGCCGCCCGCCAGCAACACCTCGAGCATGTTGTCGAGGCTCTGTGAGTCCGAGCCGTTCATCGTAACCAGCGGGGTGATCGCATCAAGATCACCCAGGCGGCCCTCACCAAACTTGCTCGCCCGCGCCGCCGCCCAGTAGCGGTTGCCCTTGATGGTGTTGATCTCGCCGTTGTGGGCTAGAAAACGAAACGGCTGCGCCAGCCGCCATTGCGGCAGCGTGTTGGTCGAGAAACGCTGGTGAAACACGGCCATGCTCGACGCCAGCGTTGGGTCAGCGAGGTCGAGATAGAACTTGGGAAGGGCCGCCGGCATGACCAGCCCCTTGTAGAGCAGCACGCGCGCGGACAGCGAGCACACGTAAAACTCGGTGTCCCTGGTATCACGAGCCTTCTCAGCCAGACGTCGGCCCAGGAACAGCTTGCGTTCAAAGTCGAACAACGGCACGCCCGTCGGGCAGTTGACAAACACCTGCTCCACTCGCGGCAGCATGGCCAGGGCCTGCTCACCGCACACAGACGAATCCGTGGGCACCACGCGCCATCCGCACACGTTCAGGCCCTGACTGGCGAGCGTGGATTCCAGCGCGGCCCGCGACTCGGCGGCAATCGTTTCATCGGTACTCAGAAACACATTGCCCACGGCATACAGCTCATTGAGCGTCCAGCCATGTTCGCTCGCCGCATGGCGCAGAAAGCGGTCCGGCTTTTTCATCAGGATGCCGCAGCCATCGCCGGATTTGCCGTCCGCGGCCACCGCGCCGCGGTGGGTCAGCCGGGCCAGCGCATCAATCGCCGTCTTGACCAGCCAGTGGCTGGGCCTGTTGTGAATGTGCGCAATCAGGCCAAAGCCGCAGCTGGCACGCTCAAATTCCGGGCGGTAGAGACCGTTGTGTTCCATGTTGTACCTTCCCAAGTCGCGCGGAGCACCCTGTCTCGCGCGCACGAATGCGATGGGAGCAGGGAGAAGCCGCGCGGGACATCGTGACAACGCGCAGGCACGTGCAGGGGGGAGCCAAGGCCGCGCGCAACGGCTCGGGTATGCATTCAGCGATACCGAGCCGATCGATTATACCGGGACGGCCGGGTTTGCGAGTGCTTCAGGGCCGCCGCGGGTTGAATAGCCGCTCATGCTCGTCCAGAGCGAAACGGTCGGTCATGCCCGCGAGATAATCCGCAACGGCGCGATGCAGGCCGTAGGAGTCTGCCGCCGCAGCGATATCGGGCCGCAGTAGCGCGGGCTGCGCTGTGTATAGCTCGAAGATTTGCCGCAGCACCGTCTGGGCTTTATGCATCGATCGCAGCACCTGATGGTGGTGGTAGAGATGGGCGTGCAGGTAGCGCTTCAGCTCCCGCTGTTCGGCGGCGGTGCGCTCGGAATAGGCGATGACAGCATGGTCGGCGGCGCGGATGTCATCGCAGTTGCGGGGCTGCAGCGCGGCAAGACGGCGTTGCGACTCATCGGTCAGATCGACAATCAGGGCATTGATGATCCGCCGAATGACTTCATGGCGCAGTTGCCGGTGCGGCAGGTCGCCGTAGGCCTTTCGCGCGTCGGCCGCATGCCGGCCGAACAGCGCCACTTCGCACAGCCCGTCCCAGTCGAGCAGGCCCGCGCGCAGGCCATCGTCGATATCGTGGTTGTTATAGGCGATCTCGTCGGCCAGGTTGGCGAGTTGCGCTTCCGCTGACGGGTGCGTGCGGTCCAGAAAGCGCTGCCCGATGGCCCCTAACGCCTCGGCGTTGCGTCGTGAGCAGTGTTTGAGAATGCCTTCGCGTGCCTCAAACGTCAGGTTCAGCCCGCGAAAGGCCGCGTACTTATGCTCCAGCTCATCCACGACGCGCAGGCTTTGCAGGTTGTGCTCGAACCCCCCGTGTTCGCGCATGCAATGGTTCAGCACTTCCTGTCCGGCGTGGCCGAACGGCGTATGTCCCAGGTCATGGGCCAGGGCTATGGTTTCCGTGAGGTCCTCGTTCAGCCCCAGGTTGCGGGCAATCGTGCGGGCGATCTGCGCCACCTCAAGCGAATGCGTCAGCCGCGTACGAAACAGATCGCCTTCGTGATTGATGAATACCTGTGTCTTGTAGACCAGCCGGCGAAAAGCGGACGAATGCACGATGCGATCACGATCGCGCTGGTATTCCGTGCGGCGCTGCGGTGATGGTTCGGGATGGAGGCGGCC
>JBDNBC010000105.1:0-4108 GCA_039768115.1 Oceanococcaceae bacterium | reverse complement strand
CTGGCGGTCAACGTGCGCCGAGTGATGGGTCATCCGGGCACGCGGCAGTTGATGGGCCTGGCGGGAATCGCCGGTGCGATTGCTGTGGGTCTGACCATTTGGTTCTGGTCGCAGGGCACGGCGATGGCGCCGTTGTTCACGGGGCTGACGCCGGAAGACGAAATGGCTGTGGTGCAGCAGCTGCAAACGCGACAGATTCCATTTGAGCAGCAAAATGGTGCGGTCCTGATTCCCACCGACCAGGTGCACAACATGCGCCTGGCCATGGCGGCCGAAGGCCTGCCCCAGGGCGCCGGAGTGGGTTTTGAGCTGATTCGGGATGCGGGCAGTCTGGGCAGCTCCCCGTTCATGGAGAACGCGCGCTATCAGCACGTTCTCGAGACCGAGCTGTCGCGCACCGTGTCATCGCTGCACCCCGTTCGGGCCGCGCGCATCCACCTGGCCCTGCCGCGCCGCAGCGCCTTTGTCCGTCCCAACGAAACGGCTTCGGCAGCCGTCATGGTGACCTTGCATCCGGGTCGCACCCTGGATGCCGGGCAAATTGCCGCGATCGTGCATTTGGTGTCGTCGAGCGTGCCGCAACTGGCTGATGACCGCGTATCGGTTGTCGACCAGCGGGGCTCACTCTTGAATCGACCGCAGGACGGGGTGGCCGGTGTCGGTCTTGATGGCGAGCAGCTGGCCTTTCAGGCGCGCGTGGAACAGCGTTACATGGAGCGCATCCTGCAATTGCTGCAGCCTTTTACGGGGGCCGAACGGGTCAGCGCGCAGGTCATGGTTGACATGGATTTCTCGCGTGCTGAGCAAACCCGTGAAGTCTTTGATCCGCAGTCACGCACGATTCGCAGCGAGCAGACCTCCGAGGAGATGCGCGGTGATACCGGCGGCGTGGGTGGTATTCCTGGTGCATTGAGCAACCGGCCGCCGCAGACCGCCGTGAATGCGCAGGACACCGACGGCAGGGCCGGCGGTGACGGCAGTGCGTCCCTGCAGACCACTCGAAACTACGAGATCAACCGGACGCTGGAGCACACCTGGCAGCAGCCCGGGCGGGTGCAGCGCGTGAATGCCGCAGTGGTTGTGGATCATCTGCCGACGGGCGCTGACGGTGCGAGTGCGCCGCTCAGTGCCGAACAGCTTGAGCGAATCGAAGCCCTGGTGCGCGAGGCCATCGGCTTCGACGCCGCTCGGGGCGACTCCATCAACGTACAAAACCTGCCGTTCCAGGCGCTGGATACGCCAGAGGTGGACAGCCTGCCGCTGTGGCAGGAACCCCTGATTCAGGACCTGATACGCCAGGGGCTGGGTCTGATCGTCCTGTTACTGGTGGCGTTCCGCCTGTTCCGTCCGGCGGTAAGCGCCGTGCTGGGCAGTGCGATCGGGCCGGACCTGGGGCCGGAGCGCGCGTTGGCCGCCGCTGGCGGCGGCGCGGCCCTGGTGCCGAGCCCTGGCGCGGATACCGACGACCACGCCGCCTACACGTCAGGTACTGATACCGCGCCGCGCAACAAGACCGACAAGCTCGACTTTACGCCGCAGAACGACTTCGACGACAAGCTCGCGGCCGTTCGCGAAGTCGTCGGCCAGGACCCGGCCCGGGTAGCCAACGTGGTTCGCGGATGGATCAACAATGACTAGCAAGACGCCGGCGGAAGTCACCCTCACCGGTTCGGAGCGCGCCGCGATTCTGCTGTTGTCGCTGGGCGAGGCGCAGGCGGCGGCCGTGCTGCAGCACATGGACCCGAAGGAAGTGCAGAAGCTGGGCGCGGCGATGGCGCAGATGGACGGCGTGTCCCAGGCCAAGGCGGAAATGGTCATCAACGACTTCGCTTCGGCCATGCGCCAGCAAACCTCACTGGGCGTCTCTTCCGAGGATTACATTCGCAATACGCTGGTCGCGGCGTTGGGCGAGGACAAGGCCGGGCGCGTCATCGACCGCATTCTCATCGGCAAGAACAGTAAGGGTCTGGAGTCGCTGAAGTGGATGGATGCCCGGGGCATCGCCGACCTGATCCGCGGTGAGCATCCGCAGATCATTGCGATCGTGCTGGCCTATCTGGATTCGGATCAGGCCGCGGCCGTACTGCCTTTGCTTCCCGAGCGGGATCGACCCGACGTGGTGATGCGCATCGCCGCGCTGGATGGCATTCAGGCCCGGGCGCTGGTTGAGCTGGATGAGATTATCGAGCGCCAGTTCAATGGCAGTAACGGCTCCAAGGCGTCGAGTGTGGGCGGCGTCAAGGCGGCCGCCAACATCATGAATAATCTGGATTCGACCTCCGAGCAGGCGGTCATGGCGGCCATTCGTGAGCGTAACGCCAAGATGTCCACCGACATCGAAGAGTTGATGTTTGTCTTCGACAACCTCGGTGAGCTCGATGATCGCTCGCTGCAACGGTTGATGCGCGATGTCAGCAATGACCAGTTGACGGTCGCGTTGCGCGGTGCGTCCGCGGAGCTACAGGAAACGTTCTTTCGCAACATGTCGTCGCGGGCCGCTGAAATGGTCCGCGAAGACATGGAAGTGCGTGGCCCGGTGCGGTTGGCCGATGTCGATACCGCGCAGAAAGAAATCCTGGCGATTGCGCGCAAGCTGGGAGAAAGCGGAGACATTCAGCTGGGTTCATCTAATGAGGAATTTGTCTGATGAGCCTGGCGCGCAGCAGCGCCGCGGGCATCTGGCGCAAGCCGTCCGGTGCGACCAGTTGGAGTGTTCCGCAGTTTGATGAAGCCGAGGTCGTATCGGCCAGCAGTTCGGACGTGGAAACGCCGCCGCAACCGCCAACCGCGGCTGAGATTGAGCAGATTCGCCAGGCCGCCCGTGAGGAGGGCTTTGCGCAGGGCCTTGCCGAGGGCGAGCGGGCCGGGCGCCTGCAGGCGCAGGCGGACCGGGAGGCGCTGTGCCGCATCGCTGCACAGATGGCGCGCCCGCTGGCCGAACTCGACGGCGAGATTGAGCGTGCGTTGGCCAACCTGGCCTTGAGCATGGCACGGCGCATGGTCGGCCAGGCGGTGGAAAAGGACGATGAAACCCTGCGGGCCCTGGTGCACCGCGTGGTGAGTCATCTGGGCAGCCTCAAGTCGCCGGTGGATGTGGAAGTCGCTCCGCAGGATCTGGTACGCCTACAGACCCTGCCCGACCTCGATCAGTACTGGCAGCTGCAGGCCAATGCCGAGCTGCAGTCTGGCGATGTCATTGTGCGCCAGGCCGACACCGAGATCGATGGTCGGCTGCAGCGCCGGATCGAGTCGCTGGCCGCTGACATGCTTGATGGTCACTGATACGCCCAATCCACGCAGCGCCCGTCTTGCTGACAATCTGGCGGCGCGCGGCGCCCGCACCGGCGCGTCCAGTGGCTTACGCAAGTCCGGCCGCCTGGTACGGGTGGTGGGCCTCACTCTGGAAGCTCACGGGCTGACGGTGCCCATGGGCACGCCCTGCGAAGTCGAAACGGACGGCGGCGGCAAGGTCGAGGCCGAAGTGGTCGGCTTCGAAGGTGAACGGATCTTTCTGATGCCCCGCGGCCCGATCGGCCGCTTGCGTGCGGGTGCGCGGGTCACCCCCTCGCTGAATCGTGCGGAGGTGCCGCAGGGCGAGGGCCTTCTCGGCCGGGTGGTCAACGCCGACGGCGAGCCGCTCGACGGCAAGGGGCGCTTGCGTCATGTGCGCTACGGCAGTTTGCGCGTCCCGCCGATCAATCCCTTGTTGCGGGCGCCCGTGACCCAGCCGCTCGATGTGGGCGTGCGCAGCATTAATAGTGTGTTGAGCTTGGCGCGCGGACAGCGCGTCGGTCTGTTCGCGGGTGCCGGGGTCGGTAAGAGCAGCCTGCTGGGCATGATGACCCGGCATACGGCTGCGCAGGTTACCGTCGTGGCGCTGATCGGAGAGCGCGGGCGCGAAGTCCGCGAATTCGTGCAGGACACGCTCGGCGAAGCGGGCCTGCGCCACGCCGTAGTCGTGGCCGCCCCGGCCGATGCGCCCCCCCTGACGCGTGTGCGTGCCGCATATATGGCGACCGCGATTGCCGAAGGCTTTCGTGACGATGGCTGCGATGTTCTGCTGCTGATGGACTCGTTGACGCGTTTTGCCCAGGCACAGCGCGAGATT
>JBDNBC010000104.1:0-2898 GCA_039768115.1 Oceanococcaceae bacterium | reverse complement strand
CGTTGTTTGAGCATCGTCATCTCTTTAACGTAGTTGTGCCGGTGTAAAGCGAAGCGCAACACCGCCCTGCTTCCGAATTTCATCCATCAGCAATGGCTCGCGGATGGGTGGCAATGGGTTGCTGCGTTCAATGGCCCGCACAACTTCGTCATCGTACGTCGCGTTACCTGAACGGTCAGCGAGTCTGGCATTCATCACGGTGCCATCCTCCAGAACCTGGATGATAACGCGCGCGACGAGGTCCTCAGGCACGCCGGGGGGGAGGCGTATGTTGTTTCGCAGCACCCGAATCACATCGCGCTCCCACTGGCTCAGCGCGCGGCCGACACGCGCCTGACGAATCGCCTGCTGCTCGGCCTCGATCTGCGCGCGAATGGCCGCCTCGCGGGCTTCCTGCTCGGCGGCCAGACGCTGCCGCTCGGCCTCTTCACGGGCGCGCTTGGCCTGCTCGATGCGTTCCTGTTCTTCGCGGCGCTTGCGCTCTTCTTCCTCGCGCTTGCGCTGCGCCTCTTCTTCGATCTTGCGTTTGACTTCTTCTTCACGCTTGCGCTGCTCTTCTATCTCGCGCTTGCGTTCGGCCTCTGCGGCGGCGGCCTTGGCGGCTGCCACCTGCTCTTCGATCTTGCGCTGTTCCTGCTCCTGCTTTTCCTTCTTTTCTTCAGCCTCACGCTCGCAGGCGCGCTGACGGTCTGCAATCACGCGCAAAGCCGCTTCGCGCTGGGCGGCATTGCCGCGACGCGCTTCGTCCCGCATGGCGCCGATGTTGTTGCAGTCAAGCTTGAGGGCGATGGCATCCGTGAATTTTTTCACCGCGACGGCGGGGTCCTCGGTCGGCTTGGCCGTGGGCGCGGGCGTCGGCGGAGGCGTCGGTTTGGCCGACGGCGGCGGTGTGGGGGGCGGCGTCGGGGGGGGCGTGGGCGGCGGCGTAGGCTCTACCGTTGGTGGCGGTGTGGCACGTGGCGGGGGCGTCGCGTCGGGCAGCGGCTCGACCAGAGACACTTCCATGTACTCGATCAAATCTGGTTCACGCTCGAACAGCTGTGGCAAGAAGATCAGCGCAAGCAGAAACAGCAAGTGCGCCAGTGCGGCCAGCGCCAGGTGGATTCGACGAACGCCCATGGGCTCAGCCGCCCGTCCTGACGGCTTCCGTGGGCTTGGTGATGAACCCGATCTTTTTCACGCCAATGCCCTGCAAGGTGGACATCGCCTGCGCCACCGACGCGTACTGGGCGGCGGCATCCCCTTCAAGCAGGATCAACTGTTCGGGGTCGGCCTCGACCAGAATCCGGACCTGTTCTGCCAGTGCACCCAGATCCAGAGGTTCCGTGGGCCGCTCTCCGCGGTTGAGGAAGTACTGCCCCCGGTCATCGACGGACACGATCGTGGGCTCGTCATCGGTGGAGATCGATTGCGCTTCGGTCTGCGGCAAGTCGACCTCGATCCCCTGGGTCATGAGCGGCGCGGTGATCATGAAAATGACCAGCAGCACCAGCATCACGTCGATGTAAGGAACGACGTTGATTTCGGATGAGAGTTTGCGACGCGCCATGGAAGGCTCCTGACTCTTGGTGGGCTTAGCCGCGCTGGCTGCTGCGCAGACTGCGCTCAACGATGCCAATCATTTCGTCGGAGAAGGTCGCGAACCGGTTTTCGAGCCGCTCAATGCTGCGGCTGAAAATGTTGTAAGCGATGTACGCCGGAATGGCCGCGATCAGGCCCATTGCAGTGGCGATCAGCGCCTCGGCAATACCCGGCGCCACGGCGGCAAGCGAGGCATTCTGCATCTGGCCGATGCCGATGAACGCGTTCATGATGCCCCACACGGTGCCCAACAGGCCGACGTACGGACTGACGGAGCCAATGGTCGCCAGCAGCGACAGGCCGTTTTCGGCCCGTTCCATCTCTCGAACCTGCGCCACGCGCATCTGACGCTGGATGGCGGCCACCGCATCATCGGGGTCCAGTCGGCCGCCGGTCTGTTGACGGGTGTATTCCTCGTAACCGGCGTTGAAGATGGCCGCAATGCCTTGGAGATCTTCTTCGCGGCGGGTCTGCTCATGCAGATCGGCCAGGTTGCCGCCACTCCAGAACTGTTCGTCGAAGGCGTTGGCGTCGTCATCCAGGCGGCGCAGCAGGCCGCGTTTGGAGAAGATCAGCGCCCAGGAAAGCACCGACCCCAACAGCAGCGCCACCAACACAAGTTGTGCAAACAGACTGGCGCTGGCGATCAGGTGGGTAAACGACATATCCGACGGCATGCCAGATCCTCAAGAAATGTGGGGGAAACAATCAACCACTATTCTGACTGAAAAACCACTCAGGCAGTGGCCGCGGACGGAACGTTTTTACGTCGACGCAGCCCGCTTTAACCGACATCTGGGCCAGCAATTCGCCGCTGTCGGCAAGCAGGACGCGTTGCTCGAACATCAGGCTGGCCCGCCGCTGCACCCCCAGCTCGGTCTTGATCAGCACCCGGTCATCCAGCCGCGCGGGGCGGCGATAGCGCACGGTCATCTCTGCCACGGTAAAGGCGATGCCCGCCTCAACGATCCACCGTTGCTGCTCGCCGCCCAGGGCCCGCAGCCACTCGGTCCGCCCCCGCTCGGCCCATTTCAGATAATTGGCGTGGTAGACCACGCCACTGGCGTCCGTGTCTTCCCAATAGACCCGCAGTTGCAGTTCATGCGCGCTGTTGTTCATTGTTGAAACAGATCCGGTGTGGCCAGCCGCTCGGGAACGCGCAGGCCGTAATGCTGAAAGGCGAGCCGTCCTGCCACGCGGCCGCGGGGCGTGCGCATCAGATAGCCCTGCTGGATCAGATACGGCTCGATCACGTCCTCAATGGTCTCACGCGCTTCGCCTATGGCCGCGGCAAGGTTGTCGAGCCCCGCCGGGCCG
>JBDNBC010000103.1:0-13060 GCA_039768115.1 Oceanococcaceae bacterium | reverse complement strand
GCTGGCGGTCATGTGGCTTTGCCGCTCGGCCCCGCCGCTCACACGCAACGATTGGGCTCTGCTGATAGCCCTGGGCTTGCTCGGGTACTACGGTGCGAGCATTCTCGACTTCTATGGGTTGCAGTACATCTCAGCGGCGCTAGAGCGGTTGATCCTGTTCGTTTACCCGACACTGACGGTACTGATCGGCGTGCTGTTCATGGGCAAGAGCCTGGATCGACGGCAGATCGGTGCGCTGCTGCTGACTTACGCCGGCATCGGCCTGGCCTTCGCCCATGATCTGAACGTCGCGGAGGACGTTCGTACGGTGTCCATTGGTGCCGCTTTTATCTTTGCGTCGGCTCTGTCCTATGCGCTTTACAGCGTGGGGGCCGAGGTGGCCATTCGCAACCTCGGCACCGTCCGTTTCGCGGCACTGGCGATCACGGTGTCGACCTTTGCCACCCAGTTCCATTTCCTGGGAATGCATCCGCTCGCCGCTCTGCGTCAGCCGGCAGATATATACCTCTACTGTGCGTGTATGGCGACGTTTTCCACGGTATTGCCGGTGTTATGGCAATCCGCCGCCATTCACCGTATTGGCGCGGCGCGCACCGTCCTGATCGGCACCTTAGGCCCGATCCTGACCATCGTCTTTGGCTGGTTGCTGCTGTCGGAGCCGTTGTCCGTTCAACAACTCCTGGGAGCGGGGTTGGTGCTGATCGGAGTATTGCTGGTTTCGCGTCGCATGGTGCCACCGGCGCGCAACGAGACTATCGCTGACGCTGCATACCCGTCTGCGAATGGTCACGACGCCGGTCGCTGAGTTATCGGCATCCGCACTGATGCGCCCGATAACCCCATAGTCGGGCAGACTTGCGTCAGCCCGTCAGCACCCGTTCTGCCATCTGCCAGCCGGACATCCAGGCACCCTCGACGCGGCCGCCGTTGAGCCAGTCACCGGCGAGGCCCAGTCCGCTCGACGCATCCCAGTACGCCCCAGGCGCGGAGTGCGTATCCAGCGGGGCGGCAAAACGCCAGTAATGGCGGTCGACGATGTCCACGCGAGGCGCCTGCATGATCTGCGCAAACACGGCGCAGATTCTGTCTTCGACATCCGCGGCATGGCCCTGATCCGGCGCGCCGTGCAATGTCCACAGATGCTCGGCGCCGGCCGGCTGGCCGGGCTTGCTGGGCGCGGCGGCGGCCCAGGCCAGAACCTTGCCATCTCCAAACAGTGCATCCCAGGGGGCCTGCGTGACGGCACGCACCAGCAGGCACAGGCAATCCTGCATTTCCGGATTCAGCGCGGACGGAAAGGCCTCGCCCAGGAGATCTTGAGCCTGCGGTCCGGGCACGGCAATCAGTACCTGACGAGCCTGCCACTGGCGCCCGTCAACGCTGCGAACGTCCCAGCCACCAGCGGCCGGTGTGATCCGGGCGACACGAGCGTCCATTTGCATCTGCACGCCGGCGGCCAACGGCTCCGCCAGAACCCGTGCTAGGCCGTTCATGCCACCACGGACGACCCAACGTGTGCTGTTCATTGGCGCGGGATGAATCACGTCCGGCATGGACGGGGGCAGCCCCCTTGTCTTGTGTTCTGCCAGGCTGCCCTCGCGTGGTGAACCGGTGGTCGATGCGGCACGACCACCAGGCCGCCGCACCGTACCGACACGCGCATTCCAGGGCACGACCAGTTCGGCGGCGATCAGGGGCTCGAGTCGCCGCAAGAAGATCGCGTCACGCGCAGTGAAGTATTGCGCGCCGGTATCGAGCCAGGGCGCCGCGGGATCGGGGGCAATGCGCCGTGTTGCGCAGCGTCCGCCCGGGCGACGGGCCTTGTCCAGCACAACCACCGCGCGACCGGCGGCATGCAGACGCTCGGCCGCTGCCAACCCGGCCAGACCGGCGCCCACAATCACGACGTCCGCATGCATCACGACCGCGCTCCCGGGTCACGGGGCCAATCGACCATGTCCACGCCGTCGTCCACCGGCGGCGTCACACCGTCTGGCAACCAACGACGCTGAAACGCACCGTCGGGATCGTACTGCCGGGCCTGGTGCTCGAGGTTGAAATGTCGGCCGCCCCGGGGATCGACGCCAACGCCGGCAATGTACTGCCAGTTGCCATAGTTGCTGGCGACATCAAAATCCAGCAACTGCTGCTCGAACCAGGCGGCGCCGTAGCGCCAGTCCACACCCAGTTCATTGACCAGTGCACTGGCCACAATCTGCCGGCCCCGGTTCGACATCCACCCGGTGTCGCGCAACTGGCGCATGCAGGCATCGACCAGCGGCAGGCCCGTTTCACCCTCCTGCCAAGCTTTGAGACGCGCCGGGTAGAGCGTGGTCAGGGGACGCTTGCTACGGGTTCCGGCGAAGCGGAAGAGCTGCGTGCCGTAGAGCTCGAGATGCCACTGGAAGTACTCCCGCCACAGCCATTCGCGGTACAACCAGTGGGTGGATTCATTCTGGCCGTGCTCTGCCTCATGAGCACGCAAGTCCTGCGCCAGCCGCCGCACTGAGACACTGCCATTTGCCAGCCAGGGAGACATCACGCTGCTGGCGTGGCGCTCATCCAGCGCATTGCGCGTGCGCTTGTAATGCCGGACCGGGTGTGGCGCGTCCAGATATTCCTGCCAGTGGGCCATTCCGGCCCGCGAGCCGCCGACCCACGGGGCGATCCCATCCATGGCCGCGGGAGGCAGCCCGGATGGCCAGTCGCGCACCGACCCCGAGGGGGACGGCATCTGCGCCGGTGCAGCTTCCGGCGGACAGAACGCGGTGTCGTCCTCGACCTGCCGACAGAACGGCGTGAACTGCCGGGGCAATTTGCGTAGCGGAAACGGCAGCCGCTCCGGCGTATACAAGGTGTGCGCGTGACGTTCGATCCACTCGCAATGCGGGTGCAGATCCCGGACATCGGCCAGAGCGCGGCGCTCATCCACCCCCGGATGATGATTGACGCCAATCACCGACGCGTCGTACTCGTTAATCGCCGCGGTCAGCTGCTGCGCCGGGTCGCCGATACGCACGTCCAGGTGCTGCCCGCGAGCCTGGAGTTGCTCTTGCAGGTCAAGCAGCGATTCGGACAGAAACGACCAGCGGTGCTCGCCCAACGAACGAGCGTGAAATCGTCCCGGCGCAAAGTCCGCAGGATTGACGACGTACAAGCACACCAGCGTTCCGACCCGCGTGCACAGCGCGTTAAGCGCAGGATTGTCGTCCAGCCGCAAATCGTGACGAAACCAGAACAGTCCGGTGGAGAGCCGCGATGTTGAGGTCATAACCGTCCTTGATGTGATGTGTCCGTCTATTGTGCGCGGCCCTGGTGATCTTGTATAGTTTTTGTAACGTTGTTACCGATACAGAGCCTTAATCAGCCCGAAGGAGTCGGCATGACCCCACATACTGACGTGCCATCCTCGCCCTCGCCGGCCGCCACCATCGTTGTTGGTGCCAGCGGCGGCATTGGTCAGGCCATCTGCGAACAGCTGCGTGCCACTGACGCCGCCGGGCTGATTATCCGGACCTCCCGCACCCCTCTCGCACCAGAACATGGCGGCACCGAACCGGCTGTAGCGCTGGATCTGACCGACCCGACTTCTATTGATGCCGCCGCGCGACAGATAGGCGATATCTTGACGACCCGTGCTGCTTCATTACAGCGCATTTTGATTTGTTCCGGCACGCTCCACGGCGATGACCATCAGCCCGAGCGCAAGCTTGATGCGCTGGACCCGGCGGCTTTCGCCCACGTCATGGCCGTCAATGCCACGGGCCCGCTCCTCGTTGCGCGCGCACTGCTGCCCCTGATGCCGCGCAGCACCTCCGGGCTGATCGCTGCCATTTCCGCCCGGGTCGGCAGCATCAGCGACAACCGCATGGGTGGCTGGTACAGCTACCGATGTTCCAAGGCGGCATTGAATATGGGATTTCGCAGCCTGGCGCACGAGCTGCAGCGGACCCATCCGGCCGTCACCACGCTGCTGTATCACCCCGGCACCGTTGCGACCGCGTTATCGGCCCCTTTTGCCGGAAACCCCAAGCATGCGCGACTGACACCCGCCGACGCCGCGCAACATTTCGCGCGCGTGATTGAAACCCATGCCGGCCGCGGAGGCATTGCCTTCGTCGACTGGAACAATGTCCCCATCGCCTGGTAACTGCCATGCAGCTGATCATCGTTCTCGGCGACCAACTCGACCTGCGCAGCGTTTTGCCCGAGGACTATGTGCGCGGCCGGGACTTGCTGTGGATGTGCGAGCACGCCATGGAAAGCACCGACCCGCCTTCGCACAAAGCGCGCACCGTGATGTTTCTGGCCGCGATGCGTCATTTTGCCGCGCAGTGCCGTGACGCCGGCCACCGGGTGCACTATCACCATCTCGACGCTACACCCGCCGCGACCTCGCTCAGCACGCAACTTCAGGAGGATCTGGCGATGCTGACTCCGCGACAGGTGGTGCTGACCACACCGGGTGACATGCGCCTGACCACCGAGCTGCACGCCGCCATCGACGCCAGCGGGGTTCCCCTGCGGCAGCGCGACGACCCGCACTTTTTCTGCACACCGGCTGAGTACGCGCAGTGGGCCGATGGCCGCAAGATGGTGCGCATGGAGCACTTCTACCGGCACATGCGGCGTAGACACGATGTGCTGATCGATCGCCACGGCGAGCCGGTCGGCGGGCAATGGAACTTCGATGCCAGCAACCGCGAGCCGCTCCCCCGCGATGGCCTGCGCCCACCGGCCCCGGTCGCCTTTCCCCCGGACGCCATCACCCGGGATGTCATCGCGCTCATCAATCGGCGCTTCCCGGAACACCCGGGCTCGACCGACGACTTCGACTGGCCCATTAGCGCCGCACAGGCCCGGGCCGCACTGGCCGACTTTATCGAGCATCGTCTGCCGCATTTCGGCCACTACCAGGACGCGATGCAGCTGCACACACCGTGGCTGTATCACTCCCGGCTTTCCGCCGCGATGAACCTGCACCTGCTGAACCCGCGCGAGGTGGTCGATGCCGCCATTGAAGCGCTGAACTGCGGGCACGCACCACTCAATGCCGTCGAAGGCTTTATCCGACAGATCCTGGGCTGGCGTGAATTCGTGCGCGGCCTGTACTTCCAGCACATGCCCGGCTGGGAGCAGGAAAATGCGCTGGAAGCTGACGCCGACCTGCCTGCGTTCTTCTGGACCGGCGAAACTGAATTTGCCTGCCTGGCGGATGCCATCGGGCAGACCTTGCGTTACGGCTACGCCCACCACATCCAACGCCTGATGGTGACCGGGTTATTTTGCCTGCTGCTGGGCGTGACACCGCGCGCCGTGCATCGCTGGTATCTCGGCGTGTACGTCGATGCCGTGGAGTGGGTCGAGCTGCCCAATACGCTGGGCATGAGCCAGTACGTAGACAACGGCCGCCTGGCCAGCAAGCCCTACATCGCCAGTGGCAACTACATTCAGCGAATGAGCGACTCCTGTCGCAGCTGTCCGCGGGACCCGCGCGCCCGGACCGGCCCGCGCGCCTGCCCGTTCACGACGCTGTACTGGGATTTCCTCGACCGGCAACGGGCGCGATTCAAAGGCCACCCCCGACTGACCATGCAGCTGCGCAACCTGGAGCGCCTGGACAACGAGGCTGTGGCAGCAATCCGCCAGGAAGCGCAGTCGCTACGCGAACGATTGCACGCCTGATTGTTACCGCGTCCGGCGTTGCAGCGGGCGAATCAGCGTCCCGACTTCCCGGCGTGCGCCTCATCGCCAAATTCATGCGCAATCAGGTGCGCCAGCGCATCTTCCAGCGCTCGCCGCGCATGGGCCGTGGTGTGATGCAGCAGCAGATGCACAGCCGCGTCTGCCGGGTTGCGCGACTCGCAGTCCCGCGAGTAATCCTCGAAGGCAATCAGTCGACTGATGAGCGCCGTCAAATGCTCCGGGCACTCGCACTGCACCGAACTCGAGCGCTTGGCCCAGCGATGCAGCTCAAGCGCGGTGTAGCGCCGCGTCGGCGGCGGCTGCCGAATCCAGTCGGCTGGCGTGCCAGCGTCATTGGCATCGTCCATCGGAACCACGCCGACCAGGGCTGGCAGCATCTTTGCCAGCCCGGCGAGCCGCACCGGCGCGGTCACCGTGTGGTAACCGGCACGGTGCAGCTGCGCGATATTGGCCGCCGAACCGAACTGGTACACCACCATCGTCACCGATGCAGAAAAGTGCGCAGTGAGATTGCCCACCAGCCGCACGGTTTCCGGTGCGACGATGGGCAACTCAATCACCAGCGCATCCACCACTTCTTCGGCATTGCTCGCCAGCGCCGCATCGGCGTCGTCGTAACTGCCCAGGATCAGCAGCGTGTCCTGCTCATCTGCGGCATCGCGAGCCTGAAGCGAGAGATTGGAGCCCACCGTTACCACCGCCACCGGCCCCTCGCGCTGCGGCCGGAAGGTCGCCAACGCGCCAACACGCTCGCTGAGCTCGGCATCGGACAACGCCGCGATGGTGGAGATGGCATGCCCACCGTCCACCAATTGTTTGAGCATGACCAAGCGCGACAGTTGTGAACGGCTGTACAAACGTCCATTGGCTGGGGTGCGTTCCGGCTCAACGACGCCATAGCGACGCTCCCACATGCGTATGGTGACTGCCGGGATGCCCGTAAGGCGCTCGACAGCGCCAATCCGGTAGTGCTGTTCACATTTTGTTTCGTTCATCTCGCCACCTTAATCTAGTTCGTGGATATTTTGTATCAATATCTATTGACATGACCACTTTTTGTAGTATTATTGATCTCGAGTCGTTCAACACGACTTGTTCCCTCCGAGTCGGTTCTATCCGACCACACAGCCGCTACACCCCAGAGCGGCACCCAGGCCGCGGCACTCCCCCCCTCCCATCGTGCCGCGGCCTTTTTTTTGCCTGCCGCCCGCGGTGCCACATGCGCTTGGTACGTGTACATAAGGTGTACATTACGCGGAAAGGACGTGAGTTGCGATGCCCCCACCTATTCGATGGTCTTTAGGATTGGTTCTGACAGCCCTGAGCCTGGGCGGAACCCACGCCGCGGCTGCAGACGCCGTGTGCAGTGGCATTCCTGCGCCTACACCGCTGATGGGCCCATCCTCCCATGACATGTTGTGCGAACTGACCGCTTCGGCGCGCGCTGTGCTGGTGGTCAATACGGCGTCGCAATGTGGTCTGACGCCGCAGTTCACGGGACTCGAAGCGCTTTATCAGCGTTACCAGGACCAGGGCCTGCTGATTCTGGGCTTCCCTTCCGACAACTTCGGTGGACAGGAATTTGCCGCAGCGGAGCAGACCGCGGAGGTCTGTTACCGCAACTTTGGCGTCACCTTTCCGATGTTCGCGGCAATTGACGTCCGCGGCGACACCGCGCACCCGCTATTCCAGCGCCTGCAAGAGCGCAGCGGTGAGGCGCCCCGATGGAATTTCCACAAGTACCTGCTACACGACGGTCAGGTTCAATCATTCGGCTCTCGCGTCGACCCCCTCTCCGCTGAACTGACAGAGGCCATCGAGGGCGCGCTGACGGGCTCCTCGGCTCGCCTCCCCAGCGCGCACGGCGCCGATGTCATGGCCGCTCGAGACGCCCGGCCATGAATGTCCTTCTGACCGGCGCCAGCGGGTTCATCGGCCAACAGCTGCAGAAGATACTGGGTTCAGAACATGCGCTGTGGTTGCATTTTCGGCGTCCGCCACACGCTGGCGAAGTGCACAGCGGCACGGTGGTGCGCGATCTCCACGCCCTTCCCGTACCCATGGACGCGGTGATCAATCTCGCCGGTGAAAACATCGGTGCGCAGCGCTGGTCGACCGCCCGCCAGAAGCAACTGCGCGAGTCGCGCATCCAATTTACCCAGCAACTGATCGCGGCCCTGGAGGCGCAGGGGCAGCAACCCCGCGTCTGGATTAATGCCTCGGCGGTCGGCGTCTATGGCTCCCAGCCCGGCGTAGAGCTGGACGAATTCTCCCCCTCTGCCAATGACTTCCCTGCCCGGCTGTGCCGTGACTGGGAGGATATGGCCCTGTCAGCGCAGCGCTTGGGCCCCATGCGGCAGGTCATTTTGCGGCTGGGCGTGGTCATTGGCGACGGCGGCGTGTTCCGTCAGCTGCGCCTGCCCTTTGCGCTCGGCCTCGGGGCGGTTATGGGTCCGGGCCAACAATACATGCCGTGGGTCGCCATCGATGACGTGACCAACATGATTCGCTGTGCATTAACGGACACGCGCTACACCGGCGTCATGAATGCCGTCGGGCCAACCCCGGCCACGCAGCGTCAGTTCAGTCGTGCGCTCGCCACTACCCTGCGCCGGCCGCTGCTATTCCGCGCACCGGCGCCACTGCTGACGCTGGGCATGGGCGACATGAGCAGTCTGTTGCTGGCCGATCAGAAAGTGGTTCCGCGGCGTCTCTTGCAATGCGGATACACCTTTCAGCACCCCACCATCGCACACGCGCTGGACGCGGCCGCCCGAGGCTAGTCCGACCGCGCGATACGGCAGGCCAGAACGGGACACGGCGCGTCGCGCAAGACGCGCTCCGTGGTCGAGCCGATCAGCAATCGGTCGAGCATTCCCTGACCCTGCGTACCCAGCACCAGCAGGTCGGCTCCGAGATCGCGCGCACTGTGGACCAGCTGCGAATGCGGCGCCCCCACCGAGACCACCGACTGAGCCGCGGCGTCAGGGCATTGGGTCTGCAGAAAATCGCGCATGGCCTCCTCAGCCGCTTCTCGTTGTGCGGCGGCCAGGGTGTCCGTGGCGTAGGGCGGCAAGGGCCGGTCGTCGACCACATGCTCAACGATCAGCCGGCCGCCGTCGGCCGCCAGGAGCGCACGACCGGCATCCAGAGCCGCCGCCGCACTCGCAGAGAAATCCATCGCTGCCATCACGGTGGAATACGGTGCAACCTGCGCGCTGTGGTCTGGCCCCACAACCAGAACTGGCACCGCGGCCTGGCGCACCACTTCGGCAGCGACGCTGCCAAGAAACATTCGCGCGACGCCCTTGCGCGCATGGGTGCCCATCACGATCAGGTCGCACTGGTGCTCGCGCGCATAGCGGACGATGCGCGGCGCCGCGGCAAGGTCGCGCTCCACCGAGTTGACCGTGGGATGGTCAATGGCAGCAACAAAGGCGTCCGCGCGCTGTGTCGCGGCCTGCTCCAGCGCACTTTCCAGTTGCGCTGCGCCCGGCAGCTCGCTGAATGCCAAGGGCTCGGCATGCATGACCTGCACGTGCAGAACATGCAATTCGGCGCCATGCATGTGCGCCAGGGCCTGGGCATGTGCACGAGCCCGCTCGCAGCTCGTGGAAAACGCGGTCGGCAGGAGGATGCGTCGAAAGGGGGGCATGCGTCGTCTCCGTCATGGTCTCTGGAGGCTCAGTATCAGCCAAACGGGCCCCACCGGGAGATCTTCGGTTTCATCCGCGCTGCGGTGGCGCGATGACCAGATTATGCTAACGATTCCCATTTACAACGACGCCTCATGGACGCCCTCGTAATCAACCCTGTTTCCGCCCGCTGGCAGCGCCGCATCGGCACGGCCGTTCTGGGCATCGTGATGTTCGCCTCGGGCATGGCCCTGAGCGGCTGCAGTAATAGCGGGGACGGGGCGACGGCAGAGACCGCCCCCCTCACGGTTTATTCCGCTCGCAACGAGCAACTGATCGGCCCCATTCTGGCGCAGTTCACGGAACAGACCGGCATCACCACCGCGCTGGTCACCGCCGATGCCGGCCCGCTGCTGGAACGGCTCAAAGCCGAAGGTGACAACACGCCGGCTGACATCCTAATCACGGTGGACGCCGGAAATCTCTGGCAGGCCGCTGCGGCAGATCTGCTCCTGCCTCTCGACTCCGCCCCCCTGCGCACCAACGTTCCCGCACATCTGCGCGACCCGGATAACCGCTGGTTTGGCTTGTCGATCCGCGCGCGCACGCTGGTGCACCACACCGGGCGTGCGCCAGCAGACACGCTGGGCAGTTACGTCGATCTCGCCGACCCGCGGTTCAAGGGGCGCCTGTGCCTGCGCACCAGCCGCAAGGTCTATAACCAGTCTCTGGTCGGGATGTTGATTGCCGAATACGGCGAAGAGCGCACCGAAACCATCGTGCGCGGATGGGTTGCCAACCTCGCAGCCCCGCCCTTCCCCAACGACACGGCCGTCATGGAGGCCATTCAGGCTGGCCTGTGCGATGTCGGCATCGTCAACACCTATTACTTCGGTCGCCTGCAACGCGCGGCGGCGGACCCCGCGCTGGCTCTGTACTGGCCGGACCAGGATGGCAGCGGCGTGCATGTCAATGTGGCCGGTGCCGGCGTGGTCCGCGGGAGTGATCAGCCCGGCCGCGCCCAAGCGCTGATCGAATGGCTGTCGGCGCCTGAAGCGCAGTCCCAGTTCGCTGGCATCAATCTCGAATATCCGGTCCACCCCGACGTGGATCCGGTGGCGGAGGTCGCCCGCTGGGGGACGTTCCGCCAGAACCTCATCAATGTGTCGGAAGCCGGCGAGCGCCAGCCGCAGGCCGTCAAGCTGATGGATCGCGCTGGCTATCGCTGATGAGCGATAGCGGCTCGCAGCCCCGCCCGCGCTGGAACGAGGCGGCTCCCGGGACGGCACCGGGCCTGTTGATGCTGCTGCTGGCCCTGCCCACCCTGCTGCCGGTCGGCGCCGCGCTGTTGACCTTGTTCGACCCGTGGTCCAGCCACTGGCCGCACCTGCTGCGGGTTGTCCTGCCGGATGTCGCCCGCAACACTTTGCTGCTGATGGTCCTGGTCGCCAGCCTGGCCGGCCTGATCGGCACGGGCCTGGCGTGGCTGATGGCGCGCTACGCCTTTCCCGGCAGTCGCCTGCTGCATGCCGCCTTGCTGCTGCCGCTGGCCATGCCGGGCTATGTGCTCGGGTTTGTCGCCATTGCCGGCCTGGACTATGCCGGCCCGCTACAGCACGCACTGCGCGGCATGCTCGACACCTCCGCACCGCTCTGGCAGGTCCGCAGCTTGACCGGGGCCGCGGTGGTACTCAGCCTGACACTGTATCCCTACGTCTATCTGATCGCATACAACGCCTTTCGCAGTATCAGCTCAAGCACGCTGGAAGTGGCCGCAAGCCTGGGCCAAACGGCTGTCTTCAGGCGCATCGCCCTGCCGCTGGCGCTGCCCTGGATCACCGGCGGGCTGCTGCTCGTCAGCATGGAGGTGCTGGCCGACTTCGGCACGGTCGCGCTGTTCAATGTGAACACCTTCACTACCGCCATTTACAAGAGCTGGTTCGGGCTGTTTTCGCTGGATGCAGCCCTGCAATTGGCCACCATCCTGATACTTCTGGCGTTGGCGCTCGGCTGGGCCCACCGGCGCATGCAACGCCGTGGGCGGATGAGCCAGGACGGCAGCCAGGCGCTGCCCACCATCACGCTATGCGGCGGGCGGGCATGTGCCGCCAGCCTCGGCCTGTCGCTGTTCGTGCTGCTGGTGGCGGGCCTGCCCCTGATAACGCTGGCCTGGTGGTCGTGGAGCCATGTGCAGGTAGAGCTGGACCCGCGCTATGGCGAATGGCTGGGCCGGTCGCTGCTGCTCGCATTCGGGACAGCCGCCCTGCTGACCCTGGTCGCGCTGCTGATGGGCTACATCGAGCGACGCCATACGGCCGCACCCGTGCGCGCCCTCGCGCGGACGGCCACGCTGGGCTATGCCCTGCCCGGCACGGTACTTGCCGTCGGTCTCTACGCCCCGCTGGCAGGTCTGGAACGACAGCTCGCCGGGCTCCTGACACCGGGCTGGGCCACCCAGAGCCTGATCGTCGTCCTGCTCGGATACTGGGGCCGTTTTCTGGCGGTGGCGCATACCCCCATCACCCAGCAGCTGGCCCGCATCACCCCAAGCCTGGATGATGTGAGCCGCAGCCTGGGGCTCAACGGCCTGCAGGTGCTCAACCGCGTCCACCGACCGATGATCTCCGGCGCCCTGGCCAGCGCCGCTGCCCTGCTGATCATCGATATCATCAAGGAGATGCCCATTACCCTGATGACCCGACCCGCCGGCTGGGACACCCTGGCCACACGTGTTTACGAGTTGACCGCCGAGGGGGAATACACCCGCGCCGCGCTCCCGGCGCTGACCATCGTGCTCGCCGGCCTGGTCCCGGTGATTCTGCTGCTGCGCGTCGGCCGCACCGCGCCCAGCAGTGCACCAGCCGGAGGCCTCCTGCCCACACGCCATGCGGAGGTGACGGGTGCGGCTTGAGCTTGACCGTATTCGTGTCCAGCACCAGGGCCAGTCCGTGTTCGAGGACGTCACTCTCGACCTGCCGGATGGCGAATTCGGCTGCCTGCTCGGGCCCTCGGGAAGTGGCAAAACGTCCCTCCTGCGGGCGATTGCGGGCTTTCTGCCGCTGCAGGGCGGCACCATTCGTGTGGGCGAGCAGGTCCTCAGCGAGCCGGGCCGGACCCGCGATCCCAGTCGGCGCGGCATCGGCATGGTTTTTCAGGATCTGGCCCTGCTCCCGCATCTCAGCGTGCGCGACAACATCGCCTTCGGCCTGTTCCGGCAGGCGCCGACGCAACGGCAACAACGCTGCGAGCGGATGCTTGAGCTGACGGAGCTGGGCCCGCTGGCCGACAAATTCCCGCATGAGCTCTCGGGGGGGCAGCAGCAACGTGTCGCTCTGGCCCGTGCGCTGGCGCCCCATCCCCGCCTGCTGCTGCTGGACGAGCCGTTCTCCAGCCTGGATTCCAGTCTGCGGCTGAGCATGGCCGAGCAGGTCAGCCGGATCGTGGCCGAAACCGGCACGACCACCCTGCTGGTCACCCATGACCAGCAGGAGGCTTTTGCCATGGGTCACAAAGTGGGCGTGTTGGCCGCGGGACGCCTACGCCAGTGGACGACGCCCTACAACCTCTACCATCGCCCGGCAGATCGTGTGGTGGCCGAATTCATCGGCGATGGCGTATGGCTGCCCGGCCAGGTTGATGCCGATGGCGCCGTCCTCACCGAACTCGGCCGACTCAGCCCGGCCCGCCGCGACGGGCCGAGACGCCGACGACGACGCGCG
>JBDNBC010000102.1:0-11697 GCA_039768115.1 Oceanococcaceae bacterium | reverse complement strand
GCGCTCTCGGCTGGGCGCTGGAAGGGGCGCCGGTGGATGTTTCCGCCTCGGTACGCCTGGCGCAAGAGAGCGATGCTGGCATTGCCCAGGCGGGGCACTGGCTCTGGCGACATGGGGAGTCTTCCCCGCAGGAACTAACTCGGTTGCTGGCGGCCCGCGGCGGAGCGCTGGTCTGGCCCGATCACCATTTGGGCTGGCGGCCAGATTATCTCGATCGCCTGCGCCGCGACGCGGATGTACGCGTCCTGCATCTGGTTCGCGCGATTGGTCCGCACGCGGGGGCCGTGCTCGAGCAGGCCCGGCGCCAGGGCGGGATATCACCGGTATTTCGCGATTATGGTTGCCGTGCGGAAGGCCTGCCGGACCCGCAAACGGGCTGGTATCAGTGGCATCGGAACATGCGCCGGTGGGCGCCAGCGCTGGGGCCGCGCTATCTGTGCCTGCGCTGGGAGGATGTGGTCGCCGACGAGCGCGAGGTGCTCGAGCGCATTCGCGCATGGTTGGGGTCAACCACCGCCCGCGAGGCGGGTTTGCCGCCACTGATTCCCAATTCCCGCAGTGCCACGTTCTCCTTGCGTGGGCCGTCTGCCGCCCCCGGTGGCTGGGATGCCGCAGAGTGGGACGACACCATTTTTTATGGCGATGCCGCGGCGGGCGTCGTCCCGCCTGTGCAGCGGTGGGCCGCTGAAGTCCATGCGCTGCAGCAGCAACTCGACAGCGCCAGCCGCTACCAGGCGCCGTAGCCCCCATCGACGGGAAGCATGTGCCCGGTCATGTAGCTGGCCTCGGCGGAGCATAGCCAGAGCACGGCTGCGGCGACTTCGTCGGCGCTGCCCGCGCGGGCCATGGGGTGCATGTTGATCAACTTTTGAACTTGCGGGGCTTCGCGCTCCAGAACCCGCTTGCCAATGCCGGCGTCGATCAGGCCGGGGCACACCGCATTGACGCGAATTCCGCGCTGCGCGTACTGGATCGCGGCCGATTTCGTCAGCCCGGCAATGCCGTGCTTGGATGCCGTGTACGCGGCATTCATGCCGCCATGCAGGCCCAGAATCGAGCTGTTGTTGACGATGGCGCCGCCCCGGTCGGCGAGCATCATCTGCACTTCGGCGCGCAGGCAGTAGAAGGTGCCGGAGAGATTGGTCTGGATGACATCCAGCCAGTGCGCGTCATCCATGGCGTCGAGCGCAATCTGCCCGCCGCCCCGGCCGGCATTGTTGAACGCCGCGTCGAGGCCGCCCATGGCATCGGCAATCGCCGCAAACAGGGCGGTGACCTCATCGGGGTCGGCGATGTTGGCGGCGGATACGAGGGCGATATCCGCCCCGTCAGCACGCAGTTGATCCGCGATGGCCGCGACCGCGTCCGCATCTCGGTCCGTCAGCACCAGTCGCGCACCGGCGCGGGCGAAGCGGAACGCTGTCGCCTGACCGATGCCGCCCGCCGCGCCGGTAATCAATACCCGTTGGGTCATCTGTTCATGCTCTGGGGCAGGCTTCGACCTTCACTCCAGAAGGGGCGGTACCTGCGTCGAGCCGATCATCCTGAGCGGCCAAAAAAAACACACCGCCCGAAGGCGGTGCGTGATGCTCAGATTATGGACGTTCTGCCGTCAGAAGTCTCCGGAGATGCTCCCACTGACGCCGCTGATTCCCACCTGATGCACCTGAATGGCCAGCAGCAGATCCAGTATGGATCCGGTGAAGCCAATCCGAATCGTGTCATACGGTTCGGTTGCTTGCGTGCCGATGAAGACGCGCGCGTTATTGATGTCGGGCAGCAACGGGCCGTTGAGGAAGCTGCCAAACGCTACGCCGTCCTGAATTCCGTAAGAGAAGACATTGGGCTCACCGACAACCTCACCGCCGTTCAGAAGGCTGACGCGGATTTGCGGCAGCACCGAGGCGGTCAGGATGGGGTCGGGGAACGAGATCACGAACCCGGGGCTGTTGGCCAGAATCGGGTTGCCGAAGACATCCATGGCCGCCTCTTCAGTGGGGGCCACGGTGCGCGACAGCACGACATTGATGCCCAGCGCTTCGTCACCAATCGCCACGTCCTCCAGGGCGCTGAGCAGGCTCAGGTTCAGGTTGGCGGTCGCGAAGTTCTCCGGGTTGGGGTCGAGAATGTTCTCGAGATCGTCAACGGTGCAGGCTAGGGGAATGCCGCAGGCCAACCCGGTCGTGACCTCAACCGTGGTGCCCACTGCAGGAGCGGGGGCATCCAGTCGCCCGGATTCGCCTGGTGTGGGCGTCGGGGTCGGCGTTGGCATTTGTGTGGGCGCCGGCGAGCCCGATGGGGTGGGCGTTGCTGACGGTTCGGGTGTCACCGTGGGCTGCGGTTCGGGCTCGAAGGGATCCTCACCCGGTTCCGGGAAGTCGCCGCTGATGCTGCCGCCGACACCCGCCAGCCCCGCCTCATGAATGTTCACGCTGAGCAGTGCGTTGGCGATGGTGGACCGCAAACGTAACTGCACGGCGTCATAGGGGCCGGTGGCGTTCACGGGCAGATAAACTGCCGCGTTGTTGATGTCTTGCAGGATCGTTCCCAGCGCGATGCTGTTGAAGAATCCGAACCCATAGACGCGACTGTCCACCTCATCGCCGTCGAGCAGTGTGCGCACCTCCAGTTCCGGGAGTAGCGCCAACGACAGGAGCGTCACGTCGGGGAACGAGACGAGAAACCCGGGGCGCTCGGGCGCGCTGTTTTTGGCGAGGGTAGGGGTGATCGGCGTCGGCAGATTGACGGTAACGGCCAGCTCCGCGTCGCTGACCAGACCGGTCAGCAAGCCGAGGCTCACCGTGGCGGTCGCGAAGCTGTTCTGGTCGCCATCGATGATCAGGTTGCGCTCGGACTCCGGCACGTCACATTCCAGACAGTTCAGCTCGGCGGTCACCGTGACCGTGGAACCGCCCGGCACCGGTTGATCGAGCCGCCCGGCCTCACCCGGTGTGGGTGTAGGGGTAGGCGTCGCGGTCGGCGCAACCGACGGTGACGGCGTCGCCGAAGGTGCCATGGTGGGCGTGGCCGATGGTGACGGCGCTGCCGAAGGCGCCATGGTTGGTGTGGCCGATGGCGTGGGCGTACCTCCGCCCGGTGGCATCGTCGGCGCTGCCGTCGGTGTGGGGGACATGGCCGGCGGGGTCTGCGTGGGAGTCGGGCCATTGCCGCCGGTATCCGGCGTCTCCGTTGGCGTTGTGCCATTGGAGCTGCTGCTGCCACAGCCCACCAGCATCGCGCCGGCAATGAGCCCGGCGCTTACGCGAAAAATCATGTCCGATGTCATCGTGCGGTCTCCAAAATCCAATGCTGTCAGTGTCGGCTTCACGTCTCGTGGCCTCGGTTGCGCTCGCTGTGCTCGGTAGCAGCGTTCACGGTACCTTGGCTGGTCTCCCAGGAGGGTCAGGTAAACGGGCGCTCAGGCCATCGCCGCTACAGCGTGTTCGCTGTACGTTTCAGACGCAACGCTCGGCGCCTCTGGCCGGTGTCTTGCCTGATATCGGAGCCGCTCGTCGACCGCTAACCCTTCACGAAATGTTGCAATCAGTCAGGATTACGGCATAAATCTCCACCGATAGCAACGTAATGTAAGCATTGTCCTACGACCGTAAGTCGACGCTTACGCAGGAGTTTTCGTCCACTGACAGTCAGGGGCCGCGCCGATTGCGATAGTGGTGGAGAGTCCGACAATCCGTTTCGCATCGACTGGAGAGTATTCGTGGGTCAACCGCGCAATCTTGTATTTGTGGTCATGGATAGCTGTCGCTTCGACAGCTACCAGCGCGCCCGCACCCCGAACATGGACGCCATCGCCGCCGGCGAGGCTCGTTACAGCTACGCCTCATGGACGTCCCCGTCGCATTACACCTACCTGATGGGAATGGTGCCGCATACCAGCCCGGCGGGCGTGTTCGCCAGCGAGGTCTACAAGAACGAGTTTGGCCTGTGGGTGGACCGCCTCGGTATCGACGGGCTCGATTTCAAGAGCTTCGTGCCCGAGTTATCCCTGCCCAAGGTATTGCAGGACGAGGGCTACGTGACCCACGCGAAGGTCTCGATGCCGGTGCTCAATCCCGCCTCGCACCTGAACCGTCATTTCGACAGCTATCGCCTGATGAGCGACCACAACGATTTTGGCGGCATGGTGCGCGACATCGAATTTGATGACGACGAGCCCAGTTTCTACTTCCTCAATCTCGGTGAAACACACTATCCCTACATGCTCGATGGCAGCACCTTGCCGCACATCTCGGGCGTGCACGGGGTCTTCAAGCGCATGGATGACGAGCTGGGCCAATCCACCGATGACGCGTTCTTTGATGACGCTCAGATGAAGGATCTGCATGCCCAGCAGGTGCGCTGCGTGGAAACCGTCGACGGCATTCTGGGCGAGCTGATCAGCAAGGCGCCGGCTGATACGCATTTCATCATCACCGCCGATCATGGCGAGTGCTTTGGCGAGGGCGGCTACTTCGGCCATGGGCCGATCGTCCACGAAAAAGTGATGCAGGTGCCGTTTCTGGAGGGGCGGCGGCCGCGCTAGGCGCGTTCGTTGATATGGCCATGCCGCACACCGCTCCCGTTGTGTCTTCGCCGATGTCTGTCATGACGACATCGGCCCCTGGCGTTTCCGCCTGGATCGCGCCGCTGCCCGGCGCGCTGTCGCTGTGGCGGGACCTGGCCGTTCGTGGCGAGACCGCGCTGCTGGACTTGCGCTACGGAGGGGCCCCGGCTGCAGATGTGGCCGCCATCCTCCCGGCGCAGGCCCCGCGTGGTCAGCTCGGTCTGGTGCTGCCGGTCGGCGACGATGCCCGTGCGGATGCGCTGCGTACCTGGGCCCGCGCCTGCGGTACTACGGTAGTGATGGTCGTTGATGCCGCTGCCGACGTTGAGGCGGCGCCCGAGGTCCACTGGTGGTGGCAGATCAGTGATGCCAGCTTGCTGACGAACGTGCCGGAAACGGTGGCGGCAGTCGTTCTGGCGGGCCACGAAGCGGGCGGCGCCGTGGGTGAGTCCACCAGTTTTCTGCTGTTGCAACAGGCGCGGCCGAACACCGAGCTGCCCCTGCATGTCCGTGGCGGAATCGGCCCGGCCACCGCAGCCGCCGCTGTCGCCGGCGGAGCGGACGGGGTGTGTCTCGACGACGCGCTGCTGTTCTTCCCTGAGTTGGCGATCCCAGACGCGATGCGTGCGCCGCTGGCCCGGCTCAACGGCAGTGAAACCCGTCTGATCGGTGAAACCATTGACCAGCCGTGGCGGATGTATGCGCCGCCGCGCTCGGCGGCGCTGGAGCGCCTGGAGGGCACGAACGCCGAGGTCGAGCGTGGCGAAGTGGACGCTGACGCGCTGCCGCCCCGCATGCTGGATTTACTGAACTGGACGCCGGACGGTGTCTGGCCGGTCGGGCAGGGCGTGGGTTTTGCGTCGGCACTGGCCGCCACGCACGGTCGCGTCCCGCGCCTGCTGGCCCACGTGCGCAAACATGTACGGCGCAGCCTGCAGGCGGCAGCCGAGCAGGACGCGCTGGCCGAAGGGGCGGCACTGGCGTATTCCCAGGGCACGCGCTATCCCCTGGTGCAGGGGCCGATGACCCGCGTCTCCGATGAGCCTGCGTTTGCCCAGGCCGTGGCCGAGGGCGGAGCACTGCCGTTTCTGGCGCTGGCTTTGCTGCGCGGGCCGCAGGTCGAGGCGATGCTGGCCGAAACCACGCAGCGGCTGGGGGACAAGCCCTGGGGTGTGGGCCTGCTGGGCTTCATTCCCGAAGCGCTGCGCAAGGAACAGCTGGCGGTAGTCGCGAAGTTCAACCCCGGTTTCGCGCTAATCGCCGGCGGTCGCCCGGATCAGGCGCGGGCCTTTGAAGACAAGGGTGTCCAGGCCTGGCTGCACGTGCCGTCGCCGGCGCTGCTGCGGCTGTATATCGAACAGGGTGCGCGGCGGTTCATTTTCGAGGGCCGCGAGTGCGGCGGCCACATCGGCCCGCTGTCCAGCTTTGCGCTGTGGGAACAGATGGTCGCCATCCTCAGCACCGAGGTCGAAGCGTCGACGGCCGCCGAGGTCGAAGTCCTGTTTGCCGGCGGCATCTCGGATGCCCGCTCCGGTGCCATGGTGGCGGCCCTGGCGGCACCGCTGGTTGAGCGCGGCGTCAAGGTCGGCGCGTTGATGGGCACCGCGTACCTGTTCACGCAGGAAATCGTTGACAGCGGCGCCATCCTGCCGGAGTTTCGCCAGCAGGCCATTGCCTGCACGCGCACACGCAACCTGCTGACCGGCCCCGGTCACGCCACGCGCTGTGCGGATACGCCCTTCGCGGCCGAGTTTCTGCGCGAGCGGCAGCGGCTGGCCCGCGAGGGCTTGTCGCCCGAGGCGCTGCGCGATGCGCTGGAAGATTTGAACCTCGGTCGCCTGCGGCTGGCGTCGAAAGGCCAGGAGCGGGATGCTGAAGGTCAACTGGTGACCCGCGATGACGCGGCGCAGCGCCAGGACGGCATGTACATGATTGGCCAGGTGGCGTCACTGCATGACCGGCCGACGACCGTGGCCGAGCTGCACGCCCGCGTCTGTGCGGACTCGCGCGTCGTGCTGGCCGAGCGCGTCGCGGCGCTGGCCGGAGACGCGACGAGCGATTCGGTTGCGGCGCCGCTGCCGGCCGATGTCGCCGTCGTCGGTATCAACGTCATCCTGCCCCAGGCGCAGGACAACAACACCTTCTGGGGCAAGCTGGTCGGGCTGGAAAAGACCATCACCGAGGTGCCGCGCGAGCGCTGGGACCTCGACCTGTACTTCGATCCGGATAAATCCGCCCGCGACAAGATTTACTCGCGCTGGGGCGGCTTTCTGGATGATGTGGTCTTCGACCCGACCCAGTACGGCATCGCGCCAAACTCGATGCGCTCCATCGACCCGCTGCAACTGCTGGCGCTGGAATCCACCGCGCGGGCGCTCAAGGACACCGGCTGGGGTGACGATTTCGACCGCGAGCACACCTCGATCATCCTTGGTGCGGGTGGTGGGGTCGGCGAGCTGGGCCTGCAGTACGGCGTGCGCGCCGAGATTCCGCGCTTTGTGGAAAACCCCGACGAGGGCGTCTGGGATCGGCTGCCCGAGTGGACCAACGAATCCTTTGCCGGCGTGCTGCTCAACGTGGCCGCCGGGCGCATCGCCAACCGGTTGAACTTCGGTGGCGTGAACTTCGTCGTCGATGCTGCCTGCGGCTCCTCGCTGGCGGCGATCACGCTGGCCACGCAGGAGCTGACCTCGGGGCGGGCCAATGTCGCCATCGCCGGTGGGGTCGACAACGTACAGGGGCCGTACGGCTTCCTGTGCTTCGCCAAGACCCAGGCGCTGTCGCCGACCGGTCAGCCGCGCACCTTTGATGAAAACGCCGACGGCATTGTCATCAGTGAGGGCGTGGCGACGGTGGTGCTCAAGCGCCTGGCCGACGCCGAGCGCGACGGTGACCGCATTTATGCGGTGATCAAAGGTGCGGCGGGGTCGTCGGATGGCCGTGCGCTGGGCATGACCGCGCCGCTGCCGGCCGGGCAGAAGCGGGCGCTAAAGCGGGTCTACGCGCAGGCCGGCTACGGTCCGGAAACACTGGGTCTGGTCGAGGCGCACGGTACCGGCACGGCGGTGGGTGACCGCGCCGAGGCCGAAACCATCGTCAGCTCGCTGCGCGAGCATGGTGCGCCGCCGGCGAATACCGTGGTCGGCTCAGCCAAGACGCTGGTCGGCCACACCAAATGCGCCGCCGGCGCGGTCGGTCTGATCAAGGCCACGCTGGCACTGCATCACCGCGTACTGCCCGGGCATTTCGGGGTCAACCAGCCCATTGCGCCGTTCCAGGGCGAGGACAGCCCAGCCTGTCTGCTACGCGATCCGCGGCCCTGGCTGCGCGGGGCGTTGCCACGCCGCGCCGCCGTCTCGGCCTTCGGGTTTGGCGGCACCAATTTCCACGCCACGCTCGAGGAATACCCCGATTCGGTGGCGGTGCTGGGCGCCAGCAACTGGCCGCAGGAATTGCTGCTGGTCAGTGGGCGTGATCGCGAGGCCCTGGCCGCGAAGATCGAAAAACTGGCCGCGGCCATTCGTCCCGAGTCCCGCCTGCGTCTGGCCGATCTGGCGGCCAGCCTGGCCGGGCAGGTGCGCGAGGGTGATTGCGCCGTCGCGGCGTTCGTTACGGACTCGCTGACCGCGGCCGCCCAGACACTGGCGGGCATTGTGGCGCATCTGCGCGACGGCGCGGCCCTGCCGGCCGGTGTGCAGTTCACCGCCGAGCGTCCGAGCGAAGCGCCGCCGCTGGCGTTTCTGTTCCCCGGTCAGGGCGCTCAGGCGGTGGGCCGGGGGCGCGAGGCGGCGCTGTATCTGGCGCCGTTGCGCGATGCAGTCGAGCGCGCCGACCGCGTGCTGGCATCGACGCTGGGCCGGCCGCTGTCCACCGTGATGTGGCCGCCGTCGGCTTACGACGACGCGACCGAGGCCGCGCAGCAAGCGGCCCTGACCGATACCCGTTTCGCTCAGCCGGCGCTGGGCGCCCTGGCGCTGGGCTACTCCGACTGGCTGCAATCGCTGGGTGTGGCGCCGGCGGTCTGTGCCGGGCATAGCTACGGCGAGTTCGTGGCCCTGCATGCCGCCGGGGCGATGTCCGCCGACGAGATGCTCACCTTGTCCGCCGCGCGTGGGAATGCCATGGCGGCTGCCGCGGATCTGGCGCCCGGGGCAATGGCGGCGGTCATGGCGCCGCGTGAGGCCGTCGAGGCTCTGATTGCCGCGGGTGAGGATGTCCACCTGGCCAACCACAACACGCCCGAACAGGTGGTGGTGACGGGCACGGTCGCTGGCATCGACGCGCTCATGCAGCGCGCCGAAGCCAAGGATGTACGTGTGCGTCGCCTGCCCGTGGCCGGCGCGTTCCACAGCCCGTTGATGCAGCCAGCACAACCGCCGCTGAGCGCCGCGATCGCGACTGTAGATTGGCAGGATGTGCAACGGACGGTCTATGCCAACCGCGATGGCCAGCCGTACCCCACAGCGGCCGCCGACATCGCCGCGCAACTGGATGACCACCTGCTTGGGCCGGTCGAGTTTGTGGCGCAACTGCGGGCGATGCATGAGGCCGGCATTCGACACTTTGTCGAAGTCGGGTCGCGCAACCTGCTGACAGGCATGGTTGAGCGCACGCTGGGTGACGAGGCTGACTGTGTGGCACTGGATGGCGGCGCGGGTGGCTTGCGGCCGGCTCTGCAGGCCCTGGCAGCATTGATCGTGCGCGGTGTGCGCCCGCAGCTCAGCGGCCTGTGGGCCGGCCGGGCGCAGGCGCTGGGTGACGCAGCGTTGCTTACGGCGCTCCAGCCGGTCGTGCCACCGCGCACGGCCTGGTTGCTGTCCGGCGGCGCCGCCCGGCCGCTGGCTGACCCCGAATACAAAACCGGCAAGAAGCCGGCCCTGACCGCCGCTGACAAGCGCGCGGCGAACATGCGGGCTACCACGGCCCCGAAGGAGATGAGCATGAGTTCCCAGCCCGCACCGGGCGGATCGCCACCGCCAGCCGGGGTGCCATCGGCACCGCCCGCAGCGGCTACGGCTTCACCCGGCATGGCGTCCTATCCGCCCACAACGACGCCGGCAGCGATGCCGTCGGCTCCGCCGGTCGCGTCCGCGCTCAACGTTCAGGCGTTCGCCGCATACCAGGAAACCATGCGTGCCTTTCTGACCCTGCAGGAGCGTGCGCTAGCGATGGCGCTCGGTGTGCCCGCGCAGGCCGGGCACCCACCACAAGGGATAGCGGGCAGTGCGACGCAAGGCTACGTAGCCCCGCCGTCCGCGATGCCCGCTCCCGGCTATGCCGCGGCACCGGCGCCGGCTCAGCAGGCACCCACAGCTGCTTACGCGCCCGCGCCTGTCGCACCGGCTCCGGCCGCTGCGGCCCCTCCCAGCGCCACGGTTCCGGAAGCCGCACCGGCCGCTCCTGCCGCGGCTGCGGCCCCGGCTCCGGCGCCGACAAACGTGTCAGCACCGGCCGCTGTGGATGTGCGCTCGGCGGTTCTGGCCATCACCGCCGACAAGACGGGTTATCCCGAAGACATGCTGGCGCTGGATGCCGATCTCGAGGCGGACCTCGGCATCGACTCGATCAAGCGCGTCGAAATTGTCGGTGCGATTCAGAAGCAACTCCCCGAGGCCACGGCGACAGCGATGCAGGCCGAGCTGGAGCGCTACACCCGGGCCAAGACGCTGCAAGTGCTGATCGACAGCATCATGGCGCTGGAGGCGGCTGGCGCAGCGCCGGTGGCTACCGCGGTCGAAAGTCACGCGGCACCCTCCGCCGCCAGCGCGAGTGCCCCTACCGCGGCGGCGGTTGATGTTGGCGCGCTGGTTGTCGCGATCACCGCCGACAAGACGGGATATCCCGAAGACATGCTTGACCGGGCGGCCGATCTGGAGGCCGACCTGGGCATCGATTCGATCAAGCGCGTGGAGATTGTCGGTGCGGTGCAGAAGCAACTGCCCGCCGCCACCGCCGAAGCCATGCAGGGCGAGCTGGAGCGCTACACCCGGGCCAAATCACTGGATGCGCTGATTGCCGCCATCGAGGCGCTGGACAGCAGCGCGTTGCCGGGAAAGTCCTCGCCTGACGCGACCGCGGCTCACGCCGCAACGACCACCGCAGCCCCTGCGGCGGTGGTTGTTCCGCGTCAGGTGATGACAATGCAGGATTGCCCCTTGGCGGACCCCGGTGTCGAGTTGAGCGGGCGGGTACTGATCGTGGGTGCGGATGATGCGCTCACGCAGGCCTTGATGGATGCGGCGCAGGACCACGCGCCACAGGCGCGGCTCGAGTTCGCGTCGGTGAGCGCTGATTACGCCGCGCTGCTGGCGGAAGACTGGCAGGCCGTGGTGTATCTGCCGGCGCTGTTTGCCGAAGACGAGGCTGCCGCCCGCGCGCTGCTACAGGACTGGTTACTGCTGGCGCAGGCGGTGGTCGCACAACCCACCGGGGCCCTGTTGCTGACGGCTACCCGTCTCGGCGGTGATTTCGCGCGCAGTGAAGACGGCGTCAGTCATCCGGTAGTGGGCGGTCTCGTGGGAGGGATGTTGTGCCTGGACCAGGAGCAACCCGACCTGCGCTGCCGGGCGGTGGATTTCAATGGCCATTCCAGCGCGCAGATGGCCGAGCTGCTGCTGCGGGAATGTCACGACGCCAATCCGGTGGTGGAAGTGGGCTACCGCGGTGCCCAGCGGCAGCGGCCGGTGACCACGCTGCAGGCACTTGCTGATACGCCAGCGATGCCGCCGGCAGGTGAGGTCATCCTGGCCACCGGCGGGGCGCGCGGAATTACCCTGGCCTGTCTCGAAGAGCGGGTCCGCCGCCAGCCGCAGACCACGCTGGTTCTGTTGGGCCGCAGCGCGCCGGCGGGGAACGATGAGCCGACCCGTGACGCGGCCCAGTGGCGCGCGCACTTTATTGATGCGGTTCGCAGCGGCGGCGAGAAGCTGCGTCCCAAGGACATTGACGCCCGCGTGGAACGGGCCCTCGCGGCGCAGGAGGTGCGGGACAACCTGCGCCGCCTGCAGGCACAAGGCGCCACGGTTGACTACCGCGCCGTCGACGCCCGTGACGCCGACGCCATGCGGGCGCTGGTCGCGGAGCTGGGTCGCGCCCATGGCCGAATTCACGGTGTGGTGCACGCCGCCGGGGTC
>JBDNBC010000101.1:0-4752 GCA_039768115.1 Oceanococcaceae bacterium | reverse complement strand
TCGTAGAACAAGAGGTCGGTCGCGTCCTCCAGTTCCTCCCAGCCGGTGAAGGTGCCGGGAGGCTTCTTGTACGGGGCGGCTTCTTCGGCGTTATGGAGATACTTGCGGGTGGTGCACTGGCCGCTTTCGGCATAGCTGGCAAAGCTGCGCTCCAGCTCGACCAGCAGGTTCGCCTCCGGGCCGAAATGGCTGAAATTGATGTTGCCGCTGGCATGCGCCGCGCGCATGGCCTCGCGCATGCCCAGCCGGTCATAGCGATGGAAGGCATCGCCCTCAATCACGCCGGCGCGAATGCCATCGCGGCGAAAGATGTGCTGAAAGCTTTTCATCACCGTCGACGTGCCCGCCCCGGAGGAACCGGTTACCGCGATGATCGGGTGCTTGCGTGACATGGATCAGGCCTCCGCGCTGTACAGCGAGCGGTCGTTGAAGAGGGGCGATGTGTAGGGCTGATCGTCACCGGCATCATATTCCTGGTGATAGCGCACAATCCGCTCCACCTCCGCGCGCGAACCCAGCACCACCGGTATGCGCTGGTGCAGCCCGCTGGGACGGCAATCGCGGATGGCTTCGCGCCCGGTAGCCGCCGCGCCACCTGCCTGCTCCACCACGAACGCCATCGGGCTGGCCTCGTATAACTGTCGCAGGCGCCCTTCCGCGACCGTCTCGCGAGCATCCCGCGGATACATGAACACCCCGCCGCGCATCATGATGCGGTGAACGTCGGCCACCATCGACGCAATCCAGCGCATGTTGAAATCCTTTTCGCGGATACCGGTCTTGCCTTCCTTGCACTCCGCCACGTAGCGCTGCACCGGGGGCTCCCAGAAGCGCTCATTCGACACGTTAATGGCAAATTCCTGGGTGTCTGGCGGAATGCAGATGTCCGGATGGGTGAGCACAAAGTTGCCGATTTCGCGGTCGAGCGTAAAGCCGTGGGTGCCGCGGCCCGCCGTCAGCACCAGCATGGTGGCCGGGCCATAAATGGCGTAGCCCGCGGCGATCTGGTCGCGACCGGGCTTAAGGAAGTCCGCCACCGTCGGCTCGGCGGCCCCGGCATGGTCGAAAACCGAGAAAATCGTGCCCACGGACACGTTCATTTCGATGTTGGATGGCCCATCCAGCGGGTCGAACATCAGCAGATACCGGCCGCGTTCACCCTCCACGGCAATGATATCGGCGTGTTCTTCGGAGGCCATAGCCGCCACCTGTCCACCCCAGTCACAGTGATCGATGAACAACTCGTCGGCGAGGACATCCAGCGCCTTCTGCCGCTCAGCCGGCCCATTTACCGGCCCCGCCGCACCGTAGGCCGCACCCAACGCGCCCTTGCCGCAAACCGCGGAAATCGACTTGACGGCCGCCGCCACATCGACCAGCAGTGCGGCAAGCTGGCCACCATCCCCCTGCTCGGCCAGATGCTCGATGACAAACTTGGACAGCGTGGTGCGTCCGGTGTGCATATTCATCGGGATCTCCGCGGCCCTCAGGCCGAAGGCTCAGGCGGCTGTTGAAAGACGCGGGAGGCGCGCAGGTCGGCGGCGTTGATCTGCCGGAAGTCGTCAGCCGTCAACGCGTCGCCGGCGTGGGCACGATCCACCAGCCGGCTCGCATGGCGCAGCCGCGCGCGATCGATCGCATTACGAATCGAGCGGGCGTTGGCGAAATGCGGCTGCTCGAGACGCCGGGCGATGTATTCCTGCAGGGTTACGCGCGCGTCATCCGACAGCGCGTAGTGCTGCTGCTCCAGCATCAAGTCAGCAATTTGCAGCAACTCGTCGGGCTGGTAGTCGGGGAAGTCAATGTTGTGCGCGATCCGCGACGCCATCCCCGGATTGGACGAAAAAAATGTTTGCATGCGGTCGGCATAGCCGGCCAGGATGACCACCAGATCATCACGCTGGCTTTCCATGACCTGCAGCAGGATCTCGATGGACTCCTGCCCGTAATCGCGCTCGTTCTCGGGGCGGTAGAGATAGTAGGCCTCGTCGATGAACAGCACGCCGCCCATGGCCTTCTTCAGCACCTCCTTGGTTTTCGGCGCGGTATGGCCGATGTACTGGCCAACCAGGTCATCCCGCGTGACCGCCACCACATGGCCCTTGCGCACATAGCCGAGCCGGTGAAGGATCTTCGCCATGCGCATCGCCACGGTGGTCTTGCCGGTGCCGGGGTTGCCGGTGAAACACATGTGCAGTGAAGGCGGGTCCGCATCCAGGCCGAGCTGCTGCCGCGCCTTGGTAACAAGCAGGAACGCGGCAATCTCGCGGATGCGGCGCTTGACCGGGGCCAGCCCCACCAGCTCGCGATCCAGCTGATCGAGTACAGCGGACACGTCGGCGTCTGCGAGCAGTTGGCGCAGGTCTCGCGGCGGCAGCGGTGTGTCAGCGGAATCGGTCATCGTCATGGGGGTGTCGTGATCGGCATGGCGGCGGGCCGGGCCCGCGGGACGCGCAATCTATCACTCGTACCGCGTGCCCTCGGGTTTGTCGGCGGCATAACCGCGGGTGGTGTAGCGCATCTGCCGCCCCGCGATTTCCTGACGCTGGATGTTGAAGCCGGGCTCGCTGGTCGGCCGGTTGACGATGAAACTCATGACAATCGACTCGATGCCGCGCGTGTTGTCGAAGGCCATCAGGCGAATGTAATGCTGCGGGAAGGTCTTGCGGCAGTTGCGGACCTCCCCCAGTACGCCCGCGGCATCGGCGATGTCGAACATTGGGTTGCCGTACATCTCCCAGTAGGTATTACGCGGATGCGGGTCGTCGGTGTACTCCACGCTCCAGGCATACCCGCGGTCCAGGCCGTACTGGATCTGCAGGGTGATTTCGTCGTCGGTCAGGTCCGGCAGAAATGAAAACTGGCCCTGGGTCACGCGGCCGGCGGGGTTGATCATCATCGCGAATGCTCCGGGGAATCAGGAAACCGACGGCGTCGGCACAAAGTCACTGGTATCGGTGGAGGCGTAGTTGAAGGTCACATGGCCCCAAACGTCGAGCGCCTGCTGCAAGGGCGTGCAATCCTTGGCCGCACGGCGCAGGATCTCGGGGCCGTCATTATCGATGTCGCGCCCTTCATTGCGCGCCTTGACCATGGCTTCGAGCGCCACCCGGTTCGCCGTAGCGCCGGCCGCAATGCCCTGCGGGTGGCCAATGGTACCCCCGCCGAACTGCAACACCACATCATCGCCGAACAAACTGATGAGCTGGTGCATCTGGCCGGCATGAATGCCGCCCGAAGCCACCGGCATGACTTTCTTCAAGTCCGCCCAATCCTGATCGAAAAAGATGCCGCGCGGCAAATCAACCCGGTTGTAAGGCTCGCGGCAGATGTTGTAATACCCCTGCACGGTCAGCGGGTCGCCTTCGAGCTTGCCCACGGCTGTCCCCGCATGAAGGTGATCGACCCCGGCCAGCCGCATCCACTTGGTGATCACCCGGAAACTGACCCCGTGGTTCTTCTGCCGCGTGTAGGTGCTGTGGCCGGCACGATGAAGGTGCAGGATCATGTCGTTCTTGCGCGCCCAGTTCGACATCGACTGAATCGCGGTGTAGCCGATGACCAGGTCCACCATGATGATGACACTACCCAGCTCGCGGGCCAGCTCGGCACGTTCGTACATGTCTTCCATCGTCGCCGCGGTCACATTGAGATACGAGCCTTTGATCTCCCCGGTCACGGCCTGCGCCTTGTTGACGGCGTCCATCACGTACAGAAAGCGGTCGCGCCAGTGCATGAACGGCTGCGAGTTGATGTTTTCGTCGTCCTTCATGAAATCCAGGCCACCACGCAGGCCCTCGTATATGACCCGGCCGTAATTGCGTGCCGACAGGCCCAGCTTGGGCTTGGTCGTCGCACCCAATAGCGGGCGGCCGAATTTATCCAGACGCTCACGCTCGACAATCATCCCGGTGGGCGGGCCCTTGAAGGTTTTGACCAGCGCCACGGGGATACGCATGTCCTCCAGCCGCAGCGCTTTCAGCGGCTTGAAGCCGAACACATTGCCGATGATGCTCGCCGTCATGTTGGCGATCGAGCCTTCCTCGAAGAGGATGATGTCGTAGGCGATGTAGGCGAAATACTGCTCGGGGTTGTTCGGCACCGGATCAACCCGGTAGGCCTTGGCGCGATAGCTGTCGCAGGCCGTGAGCAGGTCCGTCCATACCACCGTCCAGGTCGCCGTCGACGACTCCCCGGCCACGGCAGCCGCCGCTTCCTCCGGGTCGACCCCGTCCTGCGGGGTGATACGAAACAGGCAGATCGTGTCCGTGTCCTTGGGCTCGTAGTCGGGCTCCCAGTAGCCCATCTGCTTGTACTTCAGAACGCCGGCGTCATACCGACCCTTGCGCTGTGGTTCGCTCATATGTGTCTCTCTCGGAGGGTGCCGCACGTTCGGCAGACGTGGATGCGGGAGGAATATTGCATGGGGCCGGCTATGCGCGTTGTCGCCGCACGTTGACGGCCCCGACAAGCACGAGCCACCACCACGACAGCCCGCCCCCGCCGCCCGCCGCGGCCGGTGGCTCACCCGCCGCAGCGGCTTCTGCCGCCAGAACCGCTTCGCAATGGGCGCGCCGCAACGCCCGGCGACCGGGAATCGGGCCGTTCTTGAGGACGAGCGCGGTCAGCTCGGCTTGTAGTTCGATGCTGGCCAGCGTCACCGGCCACAGCGGGGTGTCGCGCGTGGCCTCGACGCGCTCAGCATTGCGCCACACGCCCTCGCGCCAGATGGCGATCAGCTGTTGCGCTGCG